>JBEKZG010000458.1:0-3520 GCA_049510095.1 Occallatibacter sp. | reverse complement strand
AACTTCCTGGTATCAGCATCGCGGCAATTTCAAATCGACACCACCCAAAAACAACCGCAACTCATCAAAGATCAGAGGGTTGCAGCAAACGAGTTAGCTGTTAACCGGACAGTAATGAGGCGGTGTACAAATCCAAATCGGCCTTCTGCATGCGGGAAGCGTAGCAGCGCCAGAGAGAATGTTCGTCCCGCCTGAACCAGAAGCAGCAACAGTTCTTAGCTGCCTGCCGACCGCCTCGCAGCCTTCCCCTATCCCGGCACCTGATCAGGACCGCGTAACATCAGTTATAGATATGAAAAGCCATAACAAGACCTAGATAAAGAGCTTCCGCTCTGCATTTTGAGTTCGTAGCGGACTTGGTGCATTGCGGGTAGAAGGGGGATATAAGCTTAAATTTGACGATGCAATCCCTTCCCCCAAGGCCGCCGCGGCGCGGCATGGAGGCATTTGCCTTCCGCGATTTCCGGCGGTACCAGTTGGCGCGCGTGGCGGTGATTCTTGGCGCCGAGGCGCAGACGGTGGCTGTGGCGTGGCAGGTGTATTCGATCACGCACCGGGCGATCGATTTGGGATACACGGGGCTGGCGCTGTTTTTGCCGGGACTGCTGTTTCTGTTGCCGGCTGGACACTTGGCGGATCGTTTCGACAGGCGCGAGATCATCCTGGTGTGCTACGGGATTCAGGTGCTGTGCACGACGGCGCTGCTGATACTTACGCATGAAGGCGTGCGCGCGGTGTTTCCCATCTACCTGGTGCTGTTCTTCATGGGGGTGGGGCGGGCATTTTCGGGGCCGGCGAGTTCGGCGCTGGTGCCGCACCTTATTCCGGAAGAGCATTTTGTGAATGCGGTGACCTGGGGCGGCGCCGTGTGGCAGTTCGCCAACATTGCGGGGCCGGCACTGGGCGGGCTGCTGTTTACGCTGCCGCTGGCGATCTGGTTGCCGAATGCGCGGCTGGAAGGCGCGGGCGTTGTGTATGTGTTCAACCTGGGAGCGCTCGCCTGGTTTCTGGTACTGATTGGCAGTCTGCACGTGCGGCCGGGGCGGATGGAGCACAAGGCGGCTTCGATCAAGGTTGTGTTGGCGGGGTTCCACTATATGGCCCGTTCGCCGCTGCTGCTGGGGGCGAGCTCGCTAGACCTGTTCGCGGTGCTGCTGGGTGGACCGGCGGCGCTGATGCCGATTTTTGCCCACGATATTCTGCACCAGGGGCCGCAAGGGTTGGGACTGCTGCGGGCCGCGCCGGCGGTGGGCGCCGTGACAATGTCGCTGCTGATGACGCGGTTCCCTTTCCGGCGACGAGTGGGACTGCGCATGTTTGTGTGCGTGGCGATTTTTGGCGCCGCCGTGGTTGTTTTTGGCCTGTCGCACAATTTGTGGCTTTCGCTGGGGGCGCTCGCGCTGGCCGGCGGAGCGGACGCGATCAGCGTGGTGATTCGGGGATCGCTGCTGCAACTGGGCACGCCGCCGGAGATGCGAGGGCGGGTGAGCGCGGTGAATGCGCTGTTTATTGGCGCTTCCAATGAACTTGGAGAGTTCGAAAGTGGGCTGACAGCGCAGTGGTGGGGGGCAGTGAGGGCTACCGTGGTGGGCGGAGTGGGAACGCTGTTAGTGGCTGGGCTTTGGGCGGCGCTGTTTCCTGATTTGCGGCGGGCGGATGAGCTGACGGCGGAGGCGTTGCGAAAGGCAGGGACTAGGGACTAGGGACCAAGGAACCTTGGCGCGATTCAATCTATGCCATGGGCACTTGGCCACTGTCATCTGTAACCTGTCATCTGCTTCTCACGCGGGGGGGTGGCGGTGGGATCTACTACGGTTTGGCCTGCGGGGGTTGCGGCGGTTTTGAAGTTGATTACGTGATAGATGGCTGGTTCGGCACCGATGTTTTTGAGGCCGTGGAGCTGGTTGGAGCCGTTGAAGATGACCGAGCCCGGGCCGACGCGCTTCCACTCTCCGTTGGAGAGGGTCTCGATGGTGCCTTGACGGATGATGACCATTTCCTCGTTTGGATGCTTGTGGGGCGGGTGCGGCATCTGGCCGGGATTGAGCGTGGTGACGTGGAGTTCAAGCTGCTCAAGCGTGGCGGTAGGCGAGCTGAAAAAGGAGCGGACTGAGCCGTAGCTTGTGGGCTTGTCGGGGACGGAATTCCAGTCGAATACGGCGGAGCCAAGGTAGGTGGCATGGGGTGTCTGGGCGAACGCGCCGGGGGTTGCGGCAAAAGCTCCGGCGGCAAGGGGTACGAACAGGTCTCTCCGGGTGAGGCTGGTGGTCATCTGTTTCCTCCTGTGCATCGAACTGGGTCGGGTATCCGTGTTGGTAGTGGGTGGCCTGAGTCACGGCAAGCCGGGATTCGTGTCGCTGATACTTATAAGTGGACGCGCTTGCTCATGGCAAGGACGCCTTGCGGGATTGAGGCGCTACGCATGCGCGGGAGAATAGTGGCGCCGAAGTTCCCTCAGGGGCTAAAGCCCGCGTTCCTTTTGCTCCCTTTTCGGCACGACTAAAGTCGTGCCCTTTCAAAACTGCTTGGACATGGGAACTCTTGGCGAGTTCAAAGGAGAGAGGATGAAGATCTGGAAGGTTGTTGCGGCTACAACGCTGGCGACACTGGCAATTGGCGGCACTTATCTGTTTATTGTGTTCAAGCAGCGGCAGAATCCGGGAGTCATTGGGAAGAACGAGGCGAGCCAGACGCTGAGCAAAGACGACCTGGCAGTGGTGCGTTCGTTTTTCCCTGCTCATTTTGAAGATACGCAGCGGCTGGAAGGGACAAGCGTGTGGATGAGGAATGGCTACACGATGCCCTACTACCCGTATACGGGCGGGCATGTGGAGTTTGCCAAGAGGGTGGGGTTGATTCCCGCGGCGCAACGCCTGGATGTGAAGAAGATTGTGAAGGCCGCAACGCCGGCGAAAGAGGATGACGGCATTGAGCACGGGAGCCGGCAGGCGTTTGCTGTGTTTGCGCTGCCGGGAGGTACGGCGCTGTTTGCCACGCCGATTGGGTATATGGAGGGCGCGCAGGAGGGATATTACACGGACCTGCTTTTCTATTATGACGATCCGCACACGATTTACGACAACTGGCCTAAGGATGTGTGGGCCGCGATTGACGCGCACCAAGTGAAACAGGGGATGAGCGAACTGGAGACACGGATGTCGATTGGGCAGAAGGAGCATCCCGATGGCAGGACGGAGGGCGAGAGGACCGTGACTTACGATCAGGATGGGAAGCAGTGGACAATTACTTATGTGAAGAACCGGGCTACTTCTATATCGACTGCGGCGGAAAAGGCTGAGGCGGGTAAGTAGGTGGAATAGGGACTTAGGGACTAGGGACTAATGGACTGGGGACGTCGGCGACGAAATGGGGCCGCGTACGAGTCCTCAAAAAGAAATCGGGCGGTGCCTTTGGCAGCCGCCCGGGAGTGAAGCTCAAATCTTGAATCAGGAGACCATTCAGGAGGTCACATACAGAGTATCGAGGACCTGCAACTGTGTCTTGGGCCATTGGAGTGAGG
>JBEKZG010000457.1:0-5696 GCA_049510095.1 Occallatibacter sp. | reverse complement strand
TGACAAGGCTGCCGGAGTTGCCTAGCACCGTCACCGTTGCTCCAGACGGGTACTTGTTGCCATCGACGGGAACCGCACCCCCTGTCGAGCCGTTGCCGCTGTAGGTGACCGTGTAAGTGGGAGCCTGCGTCCACTGTGCGTAGAGCGTCACATTGCTGCTCGCCATCGCGAAGGTCGCGCCGACCGCGTGGGCCGTTCCCGAGCCGTTGGCTGCGGTGTTCCATCCAGAGAACGTGTACCCCGTGTCGACCAGTTCGCCGGTGTTGCCCAGCACCGTAACCGTGGCTCCGGACGCGTACTGGTTGCCGTCGACAGGAGCCGAACCCGCTGTTGCGCCGTTGCCATTGTACGTAACCGTGTAAGTGATTGTGCTGGGATGGAGAGATGACCCGCTCCCGCCGATGCAGCCGGCAAGGCAAGCCGTAGCGCATAGCAACGCAACCGCAGAGAAGACAATTCTGCCGATCTTCACAAATCCCTCGCAAGGGACGTATCGGCACAACGCGATCCAAACTATAGAACTCCTTTGAAGACGTGCGACATTGTCACCTTTGAGACCCAAAACGCACCGCAGAGTGAGAACAGCCGATGGAACATGAAAAGCGCCTGTTTTGAATCGAGAGCGGCAAGTTAGCGCCACCCTTCGACTGCGCTCAGGGCAGGCTTTCGCGGCAAGCCGAGTCAGCAAGTTGGCACCAGCATCAGGACAAAGACCCGTTGCTTTGGACCCCGGCTTCGTTCAGATGAGAAGTATTCTTTCGGGGCATACGCTAACGTATGCGGCGGCGTGAGATTTAGGGGTTGGGTGGTGAAAGTCGAAAGGGGGAGAAAACCATTCCTCGGGGGCTTTTTCCGTCCCAGCGCACCTAGTGGCACATGGGAGGGCGGAGGTTCTCCGCGGCCCTCCGGGACGCGAAAACACGATTAAGATTGCTTTCCCCGGATTGCGTCCGCCACTGCGGACTTCATCCGGGGCTATTCTCGTTCCCTCCCTCCGGGAGGAAGTGCGGGGAGCGGGGGCTCTGGATCTGCGGTTGGCAGTTCAATCCCCGGATCCGTGGTTGGTGATTCAGCCTGCGGCCTGGCGGCTTCTGGTTCCTCCTCTTCTACTAAGGAATCCGTGGCCGGGGTTGGAGGCGTGGGCGGGGCGAGCAACACGTCAATGCGATAGCCGGCGGCTTCGGCGGCGGAGAGGGCTTGGTGGATGTCCGCGTGGATTTGCGCGACGACGGCGCGGGCGGGGGCTGGTTCAGGGGCAACCCGGAGAAGCGACGGCAGGTGCAGCCACCAGAGGAGTTCCTCGTAGGCCTCGCTAAGGAAGTAGTCGTGACCCTGGGCCTGGTGCGTGCCGGTGAGCCAGCGGACGTCGGGATCGGACCAGAGGGCTGGGGGGATAGCGGGGCGGACCGCGGGCTTGCCGGACGTGCTGGAGCCGGGTTCGGGTGTAATCCGATTTGCCGCAGGGGATAAATGGGTGGGCTGAAGTCCACCCCTGCCAGTCGCGCCCTGATACAAAGCAGCGCCCAAATCGAACTGAGCAGCATGGGGCGAAACACCTGAAGCGGGCCTGGGTACAGGGGCCGATTCTCTGCCGATGCCTGAGCCGGTGAGGAGAACAACCTTGATGCGGGCGGCGACGCGCCAGGAGGCTTCCGCTTCAAAGCCCAGGGCGGTGAAGGACTGCGCGAACGGTTCGCGGAGGCGAAGGCGGTCGAAGAGATCGAGGGCGACGCTTTCGGGGTGTTCGGCGTCGATGGATTCGGCGAGGAGTTCAAGTATGGACCAGGCAAGGACCGGGCCCCACATTGCAGTCGCAGTGAACTGCGGGCTGGGGCTGGGCAGGACCCGGCGGGCGGCGGCGGGCCAGGGCGTGGGGAAAAGCGCCTCAATGGCAGGAAGGCGCATTGCGGCACGGAGACGCTCGCGGAAGGCTGGACCGAGAAGGACGGGATTAGTGAGCATCACGGATTTGGGTTGGGCCGAATTTGGCAAACCGGATCTTGGCGCTGGGGCGAGCGAAACGTAGGCGGATTGCGCGAGGCGGAGGAAAGCCTCGCAGCGCTGCCACGCCTGCTCGTAGAACTGACTTCGGGAAAGTTCAATCATTTTGTCCGTTTCCGTTGCTTTGGGACCGGCCGCAAGGGTGCGGGGATGCTCGGCAAGGTCGGCGAAGAGGCGGACGAGATCGGGATCCAGCTGGAGCCGGAGCGCTTCGTGGACGGGACGAAGCTCGAGGTTGATGAGAGCGTCGCCGAGCGAAGGAACGCCTCCGCCGTTTAGCTGATCGCAGAGGCGGTCCCAGGGCTGGGTAGCGGTGGCGTAGAGCTCGCGCCAGTCGAGAAACACGTGACACTGGTAGGCATGGAGTCCGAGGGTGAGACCGCGTTCAGAAAGGCCGTCGGCGCGGCGGAGATATTCGAGGCCGGTGAGGGAGTCGCGGAAGGCGAAAATGGCGCTGGTGTCGTCAGAAAGGCCAAGACCTTCGCGGAGGCGCCGCTGGCGCAGCTGAGCTGCGTCTTTGTCGGCGTAGGCTGCGGAGATGTCGATGGTGCCGTGGGTTTCGCCGTAGCGGTTGTTATAGACGACGAGGGCGCGCTCAGAACCGTTGCGGTTTGAGTAGGCGAATACGTTCTCATCGACTGAACCGGAAGACTGGTAGAAGTCGTAGAGGAGGAAGTTGCTGCTCTCGGCAAAGAGCGACCGGCGATGGAGGAGCGGAGCGATTTCGCGCAGGTGGCGCTCGACGAGCCAGTGATCGGGAGTTTCGTCGTAGCGCGGGCACTGGTACTCCATGCCGTACTTCTCGGTGAATCCTTCGATCTGGCCGTGGCCAAACATTGGCAGGCCGGGGAGGGTGGCCATGAGGGCGGCGACACCGAAGCACTTGTCCCCCTTGCCGAATTGGTCAATTGCCGTTCTTTCATCGGGATTGCTCATGAAGTTGACGTAACGCTTCATGACCTCGGGATCGAATTCGAGAGTGTTCTTGATGACGGAGCGGTATTTGGCGTTGTCTTCGTCGCGCAGCATGACCATGAAGGCGCTGTTGTACACGCGATGCATTCCGAGGGTGCGGACGAAGTAGCCTTCCATGAGCCAGAAAGCCTCGGCGAGGAGGAGGGTGCCGGGGACTTCAGCGGCGACGCGATCCACAACCTCGCGCCAGAACTCGTGGGGCATGTGCTTGTCGAACTCGGCTTGCGACATGCCGTATTCGGCACGGGAGGGTATGGCACCGCTTGAGCCGGGACCGGGAAACCAGAGGCGGTGGAAATGGCGCTTGGCGAGGGTCATGGCCGCGTCGAACCGGATGACGGGAAAGAGGCGGGCGACCTGAAGGATGGTCTGGATGACCTGCTCTCGGACGGCGGGGTTGAGGTAGTCGAGCTGCGCGGTATCGTTCCAGGGAAAACTGGTGCCGTCGGGCGTCGGATTGCTCGAAGTAATGGTCTTCGATCTTGATCTCGATACGGGGATCGTGAGAGAGATCGGGGCCGTTGAAGCTGTAAACGGGATAGGGGGATTCGGCGCGGGAGATGAACCACTCAGGGTGGCCGATGACCCAGGGGGAATCGATGCCCATGTGGTTGGGCACCATATCACTGGCAAGACGGATGCCGTGGCGATAACAGCGGTCACGGAGGTTGATGTAGGCCGCTTCCCCGCCCAGGTCTTCGGAGATGGTGTAGTCGAAGAGGGAGTAGGCAGAGGCGACGGCGTCCGTGTTGCCGCAGAGCTGCTTGATGGTTTTGGAGGCACGGCTTCGTTCCCAGACGCCGATGAGCCAGAGGGAGTTGAGGCCGCGGCTGGCGAGAGCGGCGAGTTCCTCGCCGGGGATATGGTCGAGACGCGTGATAGGGCGGCCGTATTGCTTGCTCAGCTGGGCGAGCCAGACGTAGGTGCTCTTGGCGATGAGGACGGTATTGGGCATCCAGGTGGTGTCTGGCGAGAATTTCTCGTATTCGACGAACGGATCGGTCACCGAGAAGACAGGGACCTCGGCGCGGCTGACTGAGGATGGCCACTGTTGCTGGCCGCTCTCGCGGTGACGCAGGGCGGCGGCTTGTGCGGCAGCGATGGCGGCGGCCTGGGATTCCGGCGTGGGCGGGTTGAACCGCGTCCAAATGGCCAGCTCTTCCTCGCGGAGGATTTCGCCGACAACGCCGAGGAGGCGGTCGATGCTCTCGCCGAGGAGCGGCTTCCAGAGGCGGCGGATGAGATCGAGTTGCTCTTGCAGTGAAAGCGGTGCATCTACGGAAGGGGCGCGCAGGAGGTCGAGCAGATTGACGGGCTGGGCATCGGGAAGCGGAATGAGAGGACGCGAGGCGAAATAATCAGGCAGCTGCTGGGTTACCTGGCGGTAGACGGTTTTTTCGGCGAGGGTTTTGTCCTTGAAGAGCTCCTCGAAGGGTTTAAATGCCGGGTTGCGGTTGGCGGTCCAGAGCAGAAGCAGTTCCTCAAGGGCTGCGGCGCGGTTGGGTGTGCCGGCGGTGGCGGCGTGGAGCCACTGGCTAGGCGTTTGCTGACCGCGAATGATGCTGGAGCCGGGAAAATGCTCGACGAAGGTGAGAAGCATGGCGTCGAGGGCATCGGGGCCGACTTGGGCGGAAAAAAAGTCGAGGGCGGAGGTGAAGACTTCCGGATCGAACTGTTCGCGGTAGCGGGCCATGAGGGCGTGGCTGGCTTCGTCAATGAGGCCCATTGCGTAGAGTTGACCGGCGTGGACGGCTAGCTCGGGATGCTTATCCGCCTCGCGGACAAGGTTCATGCGGTGAGCGAATTCGCGGCAGGCGGCTATATTGGCGAAGACAACGTTGCCGGTATAGGAGAAGAGGGTCTCAGAGAACTGATACCGTTGGCGCGCATCCCGCGAAATATGGAATTCCATCATGAAGGTACGTGCTCCCAAACGCTTACTGCAATTCATTGATGCTGGCCCGTGATTCGCGCTGCCTAACCGGGGAATTTCCGGGATGTGCGCGCCAGCGCGGCGGTACGGCCGATCCCGCGCAATTTTGCGAGAGGAACGCGGCCAAGAGGTAAAGTAACACCTTCGGGGCTGTGGGCGCAGGAGAGAGCGATTGTAATCGGAAGCGTGCATAGTTGGCAGCGAGAGCGGGGCGGCTGATTCGGTCAGGGGTGCTTGACGGGCGGTTTATCGAGACAAAGGATAGGGGGAGACGGTTGGCGGGCTCAGGTCCGGCTGCACCAGCCAGATAGTCCGGTCCTTGTAGAAGCGAATCAGTTCCAGATCGTCTTCGGTACTCATCTCCCGCGCCCAGATGACTTTGGAGTCTTCGATATCCGCGGCGTTGTACACCCATTCATTGGAGGAATTGTGCCCAGGGCTGTAGCGGACGATCGCCAGTTGCTTCCCTGGAGACTTCTCCAGCCGGGCTTCCATCTGGGCGCGCCCGGTTCCGTAATGTCCAGGGCCGTACCACATGAGGGCCCAGTTGGACGCCGGCCACTCGGGAGCGGTGAGCTTGAGTGACCCTGCAAACACTTTCAATCCGGCAAGGAGAACACAGAGTGTGACGGTGAGGCGGACCAGCGTCGCACCAACGGGCTTGCCATGGATTCTCCAGACGCGGAGGTGGCGCATGGACTGCAGGCCGATCGCATAAAAAGCCGCTGTGAAACACGCGAGGTAATGAGGAATCATGAATACCTGGATCAGCATTCCAGCGATCAGC
>JBEKZG010000456.1:0-3524 GCA_049510095.1 Occallatibacter sp. | reverse complement strand
ACGGACGCCGAGGACGGCGAACATGCAGGCGTATTCGACGCCAATGACGCCGCCGCCGACGACGATGAGCGTCCGCGGCAATTGCGGTAAATCGAGAACCTGATCGCTATTGATGATGGTGCGGCCGTTGATGGGGACCTTGGCGGAGGCGGCCGGCTTGGTGCCAACGGCGATGATGATCTTGTCGGATTCGATGGTGGTTTCGGTTTGCGGACCTGAGACGCATACCTTGTGGGGATCGACGAAATGGGCGATGCCGTGGACGATGTCGATGCCATTGCGTGAGAGCTGCGCCTCGGTGACGTCGACTTCAGTTTTAATGACTCCCTGGACGCGGAAGGCGAGGTCGGCCATGGTGATTTTTTCCTTGACCTTGTAGTTCATGCCATAGACGGTGCGGTAGTTGTAGCCGGAGAGATGCATGACGGCTTCGCGCATGGTTTTGGAGGGGATGGTTCCGGTGTTGACGCAGACGCCGCCGACGACCGAGCGTGCCTCGACGACAGCCACGCGTTTCTTTAATTTGGATGCTGCGACGGCGGCCCGCTGCCCGGAGGGGCCAGAACCGATAACGGTCAGATCATACTTGACGGCGCTCATAGTCGAGTGAATCTCCAGGTGCGATGCAACTTTGTCCGCGGCGAGGCTTCCACGGGAGGGGATGGGCCTCAACCGGAGGCTAACATAGCCCGGTGCTGGTGGTGTGAAGCAAGTTGTATGAATTCTAGTAGCAGGGGCTACGAGGCAGCGACGATTGGAAGGAGCGCCGGCGGCGTTTGCGAAAGGCTCTCTTATTTCATGAAAGCGCGGAGATAGTCGACGGAACTTTTGATTTGCGCCTCCGTCTACTCGCCTTTGCAGCGCTGCATCTTGCCGATGCCAAGATGGACCTTTTGAACCAGATCCGGCTCAATGAGCTTAATGACGCCGGGATCGGTGGCTGGTTTAATCTTCATGAACTTCCCGATGCCAGAGGCGGCAAGGCCCTCCCTGCTGTGACCGTTCAGGTAAATGGCTTCGCCGGAGGATTGAGCGAAGCCGATGGCAGCGGCAAGAAAGGCAATCGCGGCGAGCGCGGTGAAGGATCGAAGCGAACAGGCTCTAGGCTCCTCAAGGATTTTGAACGCAGGGCTAGGAGTGCGCGGGCCGCAGAGTCGGTTGATAGGCCGGGCGGCTGATTCCGGCGAAGTTTCCGCCAGTCTGACTTTCATGGTTGAGGCGGAACTGGCGGATCATGCCGTCGAGGTCGCCGGCAAGCGAGGCGAGGTTCTTGAGTGCTTCAACCGCTTCTTCGGCGCCCTGTGCGTTTTCGACGGAGAGCTGCGAGATGTGGCCGGCGGATTCGGAGATTTCTCCGGAAGCGGAGGTCTGCTCAGTGGCCGCGGTGGCGATCATCTGAATCTGGTGCTCGACTTTCTGGGAAGACTCGATAATGGATTCGAGACTTTGGCGCGCGCGGGCGGTTTCGTCCATCCCGGTTTCAACAGCGGCGCGGCTGCTGTGCATGACGTCCAGAGTGGCCCTGGTTTCCTCCTGGATGCTGCGGATGGTGCCGGCGATTTCTTCCGTGGCTCCCTTTGTGCGTTCGGCGAGGCGTCGAACTTCTCCGGCCACGACGGCGAATCCGCGGCCGTGTTCGCCGGCCCGGGCGGCTTCAATGGCGGCGTTGAGGGCCAGGAGGTTGGTCTGCTCGCTGATCTCCTGAATCACGTTGACGACTTTGCCTATTTCCTCGGAGCGATGGGCGAGGGAGGTCATCTTTTCGGAGACGGAACTGGTGGCGGCGGCGATTTTTTCCATAGTGGCAGCCGCGGCTTGCATGACTGATCCCCCCTGGTTGGCGGTTTCGGCCGATTGGCGGCTGGCAGCGGCGGCGCTTTCGGCGTTGTGGCTGATTTCGCCGATGGTGGCGGTCATCTCCTGGGCGGCGGCGGCTATCTGGTTGGTTTTGCTGGACTGCGAGTGGGCATTGCCGACCGTCTGGACGGAGCGTGTACTGATCTCCGCGGTGGCGGCGGAGAGGGTTTCCGCGCCCTGCGCTACGGATTGAAGGACGGAGGATATGGAGTCGATACTGTGGTTGGTTGCAATGGCGAGTTGGCTGATCTCGTCGGTTCCAGTGATTTGAACGCGCTTCGTGAGATCTTTGGCCTCCAGGGCGTCGATCACATCCTTGAGCCCGGCTAAACGCGGCACGATTTCACTGGTGAGGACAACGCCGATGATTGCGCAAAGAACCACAATCAGGAGGGTGACCCCCACGCTGACCCATGCGGCGCGCTGGCTGGCGCTGGCCGCGGCTGCCGACTCCTCCATACCGGCCTTTGTGTCGAGTTGAAACACTTCATTTACGGCCGAATCTGCTTCCGTTACGAATCCGAACGCGGACTCGTTGGTCACCTGGTCCAGAGCGTCGCCGGCCTTGCCGGCTTCCAGCAACTTCTCGCCCCGGTTGCTCATCTCCTGGTATTGTGAAAACGCCGCGGAGAATTTCTGGTAGAGTTCCCGTTCTTTCGGAGTCGAGATCAAAGGCTCGTAGCCTTGCAAACCTGTTTGATAGTCCGCCAACGCCTTCTGCCGAAGATCGATGCCGTGAGCGGTACACGCCGGTTTCTGGCACAGGAGCAGTGCGAGATCCCACCTGCGTGTTTGCTCGATTCCCGAGCGGACGTCGGCCAAATTGACAACGGATGGAAATTTCTTATCGCGTATATCCGCACTTGTTTTTGCGATGTCCTGGAGCGTGATGACTGTGTAAGTGCCCAGCAGGATGCAGAGGACGCAGACGATGCTGAATGCAAAGGCGAACTTGCGCGAGATAGGGAGATTTCGAACCATTGACATGCAGGTGGCCCTTTCCGAAGTGAATCCTTCACTCTCATCGGCGGAATGGCGTATGACTTGAGGCCGATCGATTCGCATGCAAATTTGCCGGGCTCCAGTCCGCAGGGAGCGGTCCGATTGGCGGAAGCGCCAGCCTTTAATTGCTCAAATTGGCCTTGCTCAAGTTGGAACGAATCTATATTCTTGGGCCGCTTTTGTCTTCCAGTGTTGAGGTGTCGTTGTATGAAGAGGGTGTTCGTTGAATCACCGGCAATTGGGCATCGCAGGGTGGTGGCAATCGCGCTGGGGCTTTTGTTGTGCCAGGCTGTGCTCCGCGTTGGGGCGCAGACAGGCTCTGCTGCTGCGCCGCAGCAGATCAGATCCGGTCCAGAACAGCCGGCAGGCCAGACAGACTCAGAGAAAGAACAGCGACGGGAGATGGAACTGCTGGGGATCAAGGAACTGCGGCCGGGCACGGAGAAGGACGCGAACTGGGATGAGGCAAAGGCTAATGTCTATCCCAAACTGCCCGATGCGCTGGTGGAGAAGAATGGGAGACGCGTCAAGACGGCGGAAGAGTGGTGGAAGGAGCGGCGGCCAGAGATCGTAGAGGACTATGACCGGGAGCTTCTTGGACGGACGCCCGCGCATCTTCCCGCGGTTAGCTGGGAAGTTGTGAGTACGACAACGGAAACGATGGG
>JBEKZG010000455.1:0-3525 GCA_049510095.1 Occallatibacter sp. | reverse complement strand
GCCCGCAACCAGCCCCGGATTCGTTCCCGGCACAATCACTGTTGGATCGTTCACCGCCAGACCCGTGCCCGCCCGGAAGGCCGCAACGTCGCTCACGTTGATGTTGCTTCGCCCAGCAACCGCAATCGAAATACCCTCCCCGCTCATCCCCGCGGCATATAGCGGATTAAGGTCGTAAATCGTCGCCCAATCCGCGGGAAATAGATAATGCGTGTTCCCGCTCGAATACACCGGCGCTCCCTCCATTTCCTTCCGCGCCGCGATCTCTCGTCTCCGCCGGAAATCGTGCAGCGAAACCACCCCTCCCACCACTCCGGCCAGCGCCGCCGGAATCTCTGGGTCCTGAGAATTCGCAATATGCTCCACCCCATCCACCCGGTACCGGTGAATTTCCGTGTGGAACGCGGTCTCCACTTCTCCTGCCGTCCCTGAAAACACAATCAGCCAGTTGCTTGCCGCAACCTCATCCACGGTGAATCCTCTTCCCTGCAGCCACGCCGCAACTTCCGTCACATCCGCCGGGCTAGCCCCAAAGCGCGCCCCAAACTCGCTCGGAGTCAGCCACGCATGAAACAGGGGCGACTCCACATCCTGCTGCGCCTCCACCAGCGTATCCAGTTCCGCCTGTCGCGACGCGCCGGGCATCAGCTCCAGCACCATCCTGTCCATCCGCAGGTCGGGATCAACGCCGCCAAGGTCATACTCCTCCCGCGCCAGAGGATGCACATTCCCCTTCAGAGTCACCACCCGCGATTCATCGATTGGCCCCACAATACGGTTCCCCGTTTGCTGCCCCCATGCCATTCCCACCCATCCGGTCACAACCAGAATTGCAATACAAAATGAATTGCCTCTAACTAATTTCGCCATGGCGGACTCTCAAGGTGCAGAAGTACGCCAAAGGCCCGGAACAGCATCTCTGAGTCTTTAGCGTCATCTCATGCATCGGCCCGCTTACTCAGCCTCTGAGTAGAATTGTTGAATTGTGGATGAAACTGACTTACAAAAGTACTTAGAGAACGTCTATCTGAATCTCCCTCCTGAACGCCCAAAACTTACTCGCATTTACAACACTCCCGGCACCGTTCAGGATCGGACAGTGGTTTCTGCTTTTGGACACTTTCTCCGCAAATTCCGTCGCTAAGTGTATGAAATCAATAGGCGGCTGATTGGCAATCGGACTGCACTTGTCCTGTTGTGTTCCAAAAGGGCACCGGGCAGGATGCTGCGACGCCTGATGGAACGCGCACCAAGCTTCCCTAAAGGAGATCCGTATGAAACGCATCACCGCAATTGCGCTCTTCGTCGCAGCCAGCTTCATTACGGCCGGCAATGCTATGGCTTCCCCTACCGTCACCAAAGTCAATGTTCCTTTCAACTTCACCGTGAACAATGTCTCGCTGCCCGCAGGCACTTACTCCATCGCGTCCGATATCAACAATCCGGCCATGCTCACCATTCGGGGCCAATCGAATAACGTGAAGGCCATCGAGGTTGGTATGAACGCAAGCGTGACAGCCCGCAATCCCGGCGCGCTCATATTCCATCAATATGGCGATCGGTTTTTCCTCAGCGAAATTCACTTTGGTTCCTCTGCTACGGGAATCTTTCTTCCCGCAACACGTCTTGAACGGCACGCCAGAAAAATGAGCCACAAGGAGATCGTCATGCCAGTCGGCATGTCCTGATCGCTGCAGGGAAAGGATGATTGATCCGGCATTCGAAGGAATCTCGCGGGTCCTCAAACCAGGATGTCCCACCTTGACTGCTGTCATAAAGCGGTCAAGGTGGGACATCTATCTATAACTTCTGTTGTCTTTGTCGTATCGTCACGAATGGACCAGGCAGCTTGGCGCCATCTAACTCCGCTAACTCCCGCGTCAGCGGGCGCTAACTCGCTAACTCCGCTGCTTCAGCAGATCCGCGGCAACTGCTCGCCGATCTGCTGCGCAATCACCCGGTTCGCGCCCATGGCCGTCCGCGCCACCAGCATGCGCGGATGTTCCGCCGTCACCCGCCCGATCCGCGCCGCATCCCGTCCCAGCGGATGCGCCTTGAGCACTTCCAGCACGCGGTCGGCAGCTTCCGCCGCAACAAAGAAAACCGCCTTACCCTCGTTGGCCACGTAGACAGGGTCCAGCCCCAGCAACTCGCAGGCCGACTGCACTTCCATCCGCACCGGCAGGCTCGCCTCGTCAATCGCAATGCCCACGCCCGAGGCGAGTGCAATCTCATTCAGCGTGGAAGCGAGGCCGCCGCGCGTGGGATCCCGCATCGCGTGCACATCCGTCCCCGCCGCATCCAGCACCGCCGCAATCATCCCATTCAACGCGGCGCAGTCCGAGCGGATCTGGCTCTCGAACTCCAGTCCCTCGCGCACGCTCATGATCGCCATGCCGTGATCGCCAATCGTCCCCGACACCAGAATCGCGTCCCCCGCCTGCGCCCGGTGGGGGCCTACGGCAATCCCTTCGCGCAACACGCCAACACCCGCTGTATTGATGTAGCAGCCATCCCCGTGTCCGCGCTCCACCACTTTCGTGTCGCCGGTAACAATCTGCACGCCTGCGGTTGCCGCGGCTTTCGCCATGGCATCCACAATCGCCGCCAGCTGCGCCAGCGGAAATCCCTCTTCCAAAATGAAGCTGGCGCTCAGGAAGCGCGGCACAGCTCCGGAGACAGCCAGATCGTTGACCGTTCCGTTCACCGCCAGCTCGCCAATCGATCCGCCTGGAAAAAAAAGCGGCTGCACCACAAACGAATCGGTGCTCATCGCCAGCCGTCCGCCAGGCAAATCCAGCACCGCCGCATCGCCCAGATTTTCGAGCGCCGCATTACGAAATGCCGGCAGAAACAGGTGCTCCACCAGCTCGTTACCCAGCTTCCCGCCGCCGCCGTGCCCCATCACAATCGTGGGATAGCCAACCAGCGGCAACGGGCACGACCAGCTTGAAAAGTCAGGCTCGTCCTGCGCTGCGACCGGCGCATCGGCTCTTGAAATCTCATGCATGGGTTAAGCCGCTCCCCGCTGTCGCCAGCTCCTCAGCCGACAAGAACCGCCCATAGTTGAAATAAGCCGCACAAGCCCCTTCGCTCGAAACCATCGTCGCACCCAGCGGATGCCGCGGCGTGCATTCCTTGCCAAACGCCGCGCACTCCGCCGGCTTGATCGCCCCACGCAACACATCGCCCGCCCGGCACAGCGCCGACTCCACCGTGTGAATTCCCGCGATGTGGAATCGCTCCTCCGCGTCGAACTCGCGATAAGCCTCGCTCAATCGCCAACCGCTTCTCGGAATCACGCCAATCCCCCGCCATGCCCGGTCCGTTACTTCAAAAACCTCGGCCAGCATCTTCTGCGCCGCTCGATTCCCGTTAAGAGTCACAATCCGCTCGTAGGCGTTCTCCACCTCGTGCCGTCCAGCCTCGAGCTGAATCACCGCGCGCCGAATTCCATCCAGCAGGTCAAGAGGCTCAAATCCGGTAACCACCAACGGCACTCCAACCTTCTCCGCCACTGGCGGA
>JBEKZG010000454.1:0-3540 GCA_049510095.1 Occallatibacter sp. | reverse complement strand
GCTCTGAATTAGTCCCGTAGCATCCTGGCCAGCGCCCGGCGGCGCGCCCACCGTCACCTTCACGGGCACATCCGGAATCGGCGCTTCGCCCTCTTCGTACCCCGCCGTCGAAAAGTCCGGAATCCGGTTATGCATGGAGTCTTCCGCATAGAAAAGACGCCCATCCTTCATCTGCACCCACGGCAGGTCTGGGCTCTTCGTTCCTGCCCAACTCATCCCCAGACTTCCCGCCAGAACCAAGCCAAGCAGCGATTTTTGCATCATCCGCTTCATGCCCACATTCTAATTCCACCGGCAAGTCATCTTCCTCCGCCGCCTAACCCTCTTGACCAGCCTCCGAAACCTGCCCCCTTTTCTCGCCGTCTCATACACGTATAAGTGATACGCATCACAACCTCCCGCTCTTCGGGATGCCAACATAGACGAGTTGCACCAACCGGCCCTCCCCACCCGGCCGGCTGCCACGTGATCAGCGAAATGAATGCAATTCGCTCTTGGAGATTCCCTATTGAAGCTCGACCCCTCCACTTTCGTAGCCGATCCGGAATTGGTCCAGGCACTCCAGAAAGAGTCCGCCTTCGTTTCCTGCCACGAAGAGCGCATCCTCTTCCGCCAGGGAGAGCTCCCCGTCGGTCTTTACATCCTCAACGCGGGTAACGTCACACTCACCATGGTTTCTGAGCTGGCCGAGTCCATCATCTCCGTCAAGGCCATCCCCGGCTCGCTGCTCGGACTCCCCGGTCTTGTCGGCAACCAGCCTTACACCCTCACCGCCCTCGCCCACCCCGGCGCTCAGCTCAGTTTCGTCACCCGCGAAAACTTCAACGCGCTCATGCAGCATAACCCCCTAATGTCGCTCAAAGTTCTCCAGGTCCTCGCCGCTGAAGTCCGCTCCGCAAGAAACGCCATCCTACAACGCTAACGCCCGTCCCCCAGCCCAAGTCCCTAAGTCCCTAGTCCCTTGGTCCCTTGGTCCCTAAGTCCCTAGTCCCTTGGTCCCTTGGTCCCGTTCCCTGTTCCCTGTTCCCTGTTCCCTGTAGTTTGACCTTCGCAACCCCCAACTGCGAAACTCAACCCAATGTCCTATCGCGGAAAAGTGGAATATGCCCGGGAGCGCAAACTCCGCGACCGCAACACCCCTCTTTACCGCCTGGCCCATTGGCCCATCTGGATCTGGGTCTTCTTCCTCACCCCCGGCCCGCTCACGTTTTCTCTTTTCGCCGGCGGCTTTCACTGGGGCAACTGGCTCTGGATGGCCGTCGTCCTCCTTGGCACCGGCATCGCCGGCCTCTTCGGCCAAATGCCCGGCGTCGAGCCCCGCCCCTACATCCTCCGCTTCGACGAGGACCGCCCCAACCCTCTCTACCGCCGAATTTGCTACACCTTCGCCTGGAACGCCGCCCTCAACTTCGCCCTGCTCAACCTCGCCGGCCTGGTCGTCGCCGCCGTTACAGGAGCATGGATTCTCAACAAGATGTACGCCTACGCCTACTTCCCCCTCTGCGCCGTCATACTCTTCTGCGGCGCATGCGGCTGGCTCCCCCGCGTCGGCCCGTCCACCAAAGGCGAGGGCCACGAGCGCCGCTACTTCTACGGCACCGTCTGGTCCGTCACCGTGGCCCAGACCGTCCTCCTCATCTTCTGGAAGGCCCTCCCGCACACCCAAATCCCCGCCGCAACCGCCAACTGGATCAAGCTGGCCGTCTACATCGCCGTCCTCCTTTTCATGGCATATCTCTCCTACCGCGGAAAGCTGCACCGCACCCGCCCCATCCTCCCCGGCGACATCATGGTCGCGGATTAATTCCCGATCCGCGCCTCCGCCCTTCCTTTCTTAATTCAAATTGAGATTTGCCGAAAATCGAGAATCCCTCCTGGTTAAAGAGGGCGTTGTCGTTGTCCCACCGTTACTCTGCTGTTCTCGACTGGCGAATCCGCGATCCCGTCGAATAGTCTGAGCCGTTATACGAGGTTCAGCGATCTCTGGCGGCGTGTTCGAGAACCTGTTGAATGTGTACGTCCACTTGTCTGAGCACGGCGGGCGCTACAGCACAGGCGTCGGTTTCATAGGTGAGCAAGGGCATGCCCTGCTGAACACTGAGGGGCTTCAGAATCGCCTCCGAGATTCGGAATGGCAGGCAGTTGAAAGGCCCAATCAAGATGATCCCGTCGTATCCCTCGTATTCGGCGTTCAAGCTCCGGCCTACTGTTGGGGTGATCTCACCAAAAATCTGCGGCGAGATGTGTTTGGAGCTCTTCTCGAACGCGGCGACAACATCGTTTGGCCTGGATACCAGAAGTCCAGTCTTCATAAACATCTCGCGGTAGCGTTGCTCGGATTTTCGTCCCGACTGATATCCCCACCATTGCTGCAAATACTGTTGTCCATCCGGCTCGAGCACTCGTGTGCATGCCTTGGCCAGTGCGAAACTTCCCGGTTTCATGCCCCAGTTGTTCGCCGTGCCCCTCAGTCCATCGTAGGTGACATAGAGGAAGAGGTCAGTCAGATCCACCGGCTTGAGAATGATTCCCCGTGCCGCATACAGGTCGCGGACTCCATCCATGAAGAACGGGCTGAAGCGCGCGAAAAAATCCCCCGTGACAAGAACCCGGGGGCAGGCCATCGGTTCACAGTTTCGCGGCAGCGCGGCCAGATGCTCCACAAACCCCGGCAGTTCAAGATTGAACTCTTCGAAACTTCTCGCCTTGGCCCTGAATCGTTTCCATAGCCGTTGGAACCGGTCAATACTCCCGGATTCCCCCACGACGCGCAGCACATAATCGATCTCGACAAGGATGTCCGCCAGGAGAATGGCCGGTGAAAGATTGTTCATCAGTAGGAACGGATTGAATCCCAAGTAGTCGTTTGCCGGGGCCGGGTTGACCATGAACACGTCGGCCAACCGATGTTCGACAATGAATCGCTCGAAATAGTCCATGTAGGCTTCGCTCACGCATGGCGCTCCACCGCGCATCATGATGAACCCCGCGACTTCGCCTGGCTGACGATCCCGATCGATTTGGAGGAGTTGTCCGATGGATAGAGGCAGAGGAAGACACTCGCGTCCAGAGGTTGACTGAAGGCCGAGGTCGAGTTGACTTCGATCTATCGGCACAACCGGGCCCGCGTGCAAGCCAAGCCAGCCGAGGGCCATTGCCGTGGACTCAGCATGATACTGCGAGAAGTTGAGTAAATGCAGTTTTACTCTTGGGTCCGTGAGCGGCACTCGTTCGCCATTCGATGAGATCACAACCCCGCCTTTAACCAGCCGGCATGGAGTGAACGGCTGGGCCAGGCTGGGTTGAACGGCACGGTAGTTCTGCACGATATCCAGAAAAGCTTCGAGGCGCGTTTGCACACCGGCGTCCGCGGTGTGGGCGTCGATTTCGAGAGACAGGTATGGCTTGGATTCCAGTTCGGAGGCGAGCAGCGATTGCGTAAACGCATCGACGGTGCAACTGAAGTTGCTGACACTGAGAAGAAAAAGGTTGGGGTGCCGCTTGGCCAGCGCGGCTGCATTCAATATCTGATTCGCAAAA
>JBEKZG010000453.1:0-3542 GCA_049510095.1 Occallatibacter sp. | reverse complement strand
TCCACAGCGGCTTCAGCGCCGGCAACAGTGGCCGTAACTTCGCATGAAACGGCGCAAGCAATTCCAGCGCTTCATCGCAGCATCGACGCACCATCGCATGACCAGCCAGCGCCGCACGCGCATTCACATAGCGATCCATCCCCGCACCCGCATCCTGCGCGGAAAAAATCGTATAGCTGGCAACCAGCGGCCGAACCCTGCGCCGCGGCGCGTCAAATCCCTCTGAAGCAAGATGCATTCGCGCCATTGCCGAACCTGCCGATCGCGCATGAGCCTCGGTGCGGAACGGCGTCCACGAAAGCGCTTCGCCATAAAGGTCCACGCCCACCGGCGCTTCGTGCACCTCATACGTCCACTCGTCCATTTCGATTGCCGATTCGCCGGCGACATTCGCAAACACCCGCGGCACCGCGGCGCCATGCGTCAATAAGTGCGCCAGAAAGCGATGCTCCTCCAGCAATCCATCCCGATCCCGCACGCTCCGATGATGCCGCTTCACGAACACGCGCCCACTTAGCGTAGCCACCACGCTGGCAGCCGAAAACGGCCGCGGGCTCACCGACAAAATTTTGATCGGCTCACAGCATCCCGGAAACTGCCGCAACAACTCGCGCACTTCGGCCAACTTAAGCGGCGCCCAGTCCGGCGTCACCAATCGCCCGTCCATTCCGTGCGCGATAGCCGTTGCACTCAATGCGGAAATCTCTCCATCACAACCCAGGGACTAAAACCTGTAGTGCGCCGAAAGACGCACCGTCGTTGGCGCACCGAGCCAAAGAAACGAGTCGCCGCCGTTGGTGCCGGTATCGCTCCAGTACTTCTTGTCGGCGATGTTATTGGCGTATACCCGGAAGGTCACTCGTCCCTCTTCGCCGCCCGGCGTATACCGCGCACCCAGGTTGAAAATGTTCACACTGGGCACGCTCACCATGTCATTGCGCGTGGCCTCCTTGCGGCCGGAAAAGCTCCATCCCGGCATCAAGTGCAATCCCTGCACATGCGGCACGGTCAGGTCCGCAAACACAGTCGTGTGTAAGTGCGGCACATTGATCACCTGCTTGCCATCAAACGCCGGAGTCCCCGTGTCGTCCGAGGTCGCATTCATCGCCGCGGCTGAAGCAGTCAGACGCAGCCAGTTTGTGGCCTTACCTTGAGCGTTCAACTCGACACCATCGTGCGTCTCGCGGCCCTGCGAAACAAACTCGAACCCGCCCGCTCCATCGCTCTCCGGATAAAAGAATGGCGCCCTCATGCGGAAGAACGCCGCCGTCAGCAGGATGCGCTGACTTGGCTCGTACTTTGCGCCGATCTCGGCCTGCCGCGTGTGATACGGCGCTAGAAACTGGCTCGCGTTATCCACCCACCAGGCCGCCTGAGGCCCCAGTGAGAGCAAGTCGCTATAGTTCCCATAGAGAGTCAAGCTGCTAACTGGCGCATAAGTCGCCGCATAGAAAGGCAGCCATACGTTCTGGTCTGTAAACGTTGGCGTGCATGCCCCCGAAATCGTAAAGTCGGAGCAACTCGCATAATTCGAGTAGTTATGGTCCCGCAGCGCATCGTAACGTCCGCCGGCGATCAGTTGAACGCGGCCCGGCAGATGTATCCTGTCCTGCAGAATCGCCGCAGCCTGATGGCTATCCTCCCAAAGCCGTCGCGGCCCAGCCGATTCGAGCGGGCTTTCAATAGGAAACGGCGCCATGGGCTGGTAAATGTTCCCCGAACCCACGTAGCTATATACCGCCCCATCCTGCACAATGCCGTCCGGAGAGTACGGATTGTCCATCGTGTAAAACCCTGGCTGCTGAACGCTGCGCAAAAACAACTCGCCGCCGAATGCCAGATCCTGCGAGATGGCCCCGGTCTTCACGTGCCCAGTCAGAATGGCTTCCGCCACTTCATCCTTCCGCAGCTCACCCGGATCGCGATAATCGTAGATATCGTAGGTCCCGTCGGGCGCAAACAAGTAACTTGGCGACTGTCCGGAACCGGGAGTCTGCGAGCACTCAGTCTCGTAACCGCAGCCGTAGGCGTAGATCACATTGTCTTCAATGAGCGAGTGACTGTAACTCGCCGCGCCGAAGACCGCCCAGTTATGCGGCAGCGTGTAGTCAAGACGCGTGCTCGTGTTGAAGGTGTTATAAGTGTCCGGCGGACCCCACGGCTGATCCCCCAGCATCGTCGAACGGTAAATGCCATCCATATTCGGCAAAGTTGGCCCGCTGGGTAAGATGCCGCCCAGCAATTGATAGCCGCTGCCATCACGCTCCACCTTGTGCTGATACTCGAAATCCCCCTTCCAAATAGCCTTCGGGCTGAGCCTCCAGTCAGCCGCGGCAGTTCCCACGGCGCGCCAGCCGTTGGTGTCGTTCATATAGCTCGCAATCCGCTCGCCGCCAAGATTGAAGCGCTCTCCCACCTGTTTCCGGCCGCCCAGCAGCCAGCCCAAGTCAGCGGCGCCGTAGGCGCTTCCGCGGTGATCCGTCGCGAGATCGATAGCCTTCACCGCCGCAGGCCTTTTGGTAACGAAGTCAATCAGCCCGCCCGCATTGGCCACACCGCTCTCCACGCTGGCAATGCCCCTGAGAATCTCGACGCGCTCCTTGTTTTCGAGCGGCACATCCTGTTCGCCGGCAATGGTCATCCCGTTGACTTCGAGCCCTGTCGCCAGATCGATGGCGAAACCCCGAATCTCATACCATCCGTAGTAGCCCACCGGCACATAATCGTCGTCAACCGACGCGTCGTTCTTCACCACGTCCGAAATCAGCCGCGAAAGTTGGTCGTTCAGCAAATCACGCGTCACCACCGTCGCCGAAAGCGGTGTCTCCTTCAGCGTCGCTCCGTCCAGCGTCCCCACCGCCACCGTATCGGGAAGGTAATTGTCTTTCGCCTCACCGCGCACCACCACTGTGGTAGTCACGCGCGGAACCTGCTGTCCCGCCGCAGCCGGGTTGGAAGGCTTTTGCTGATCGGAAGCCTGAGTCGGAGTCTGGGCATAAGCGCCGCCTACGGCCATCGCATAGCTCAGCACAGCAATCGAGGCCGCAATGCCGATCGTCGCCATGCGCTCAACAATCGCTGTCCCAGTGCACGCGCGTAACCCGTGCGTGCAAGTGAGCAGGAAAGAGTGCGACGGAATATGTTTAGTGACGGTTGAAGCGGCTTCGAGCATACTATTCCCCTGTTATGATCCAAATGAAACAGGGAAACCAACGCCACGATTCGAAAAGGAAACTTGCTTCGCTTCCGAAACTTCCCACGCCGGTATTATCCGGTTCGGGTTCGAGGGTATCTTCTCAGCCCCACTCTTGCGGAGCACCCCTGTTTCTATACTCAGATTGAAACACTCTTGGCCCGAAAAAAGCAAATTCACTCATCCAATCAGCGGCCAACAGTCGGACTTTTTCTAATGCCTAATCCCTAATCAATCGGGAGTTCCCCCGGCTTTGCCGGGGTGGCAGTAGAACTTTGAGAATTCCGGGAGTATACCTCCAGCATTTGCTTTGCCGATGCCGGTTGCTTAGCAACCCTGCTTCTGTTGC
>JBEKZG010000452.1:0-3564 GCA_049510095.1 Occallatibacter sp. | reverse complement strand
CTCGGTAACTCTGTTCGAGAAAATGCCCATTTCACAGGCACTTCAGCAGAAGGACTGCACAAATCCACAGCTAACTAACTCCAACCAGCTGATTCTGTTTGAGTTATAACCGGACGGTAGTGACTCGTTACCATAAAAAGCATCGACTACACCCTCAAGCAACTACTGGCTCACGCTCAGATGTTGTTTGCGCTGCATCTGAAACTCCCCGCTGTAGTCGGGCCACCGCCTCCGCCGCCTCCCAAGAAAACCGCGATTCGTTAAGAATATCAGCGATTTTCAGGGCTGCCCTAGCTGTGTGAGTGTCCGTCCCTTGCAGGACGCTCGTAACCTTCTGCGCCCATTCAACAGCATCGGGGCGATTCCCTTCGGAAAGCGTATTGGGATGCTCAACAACAATTGAAGCATTGGCCAGCGAATAAGACCCCGAAAGAGTGAATGCGGGCCTAAGCCACTGCACAGCCCTTTCAAGCAGGAAAACCTTGTAGCCTGCCGTATTTCCGACATTGGCGTCAAGACACTCCAGCAATCTCTCCACTTCTGGGTCGTTGGCCTCTACTGTCAACCGGATCGACATTTTCCCAATCCGCCTCTTACCCCATCACTTCTGTGTCAATGGGATGATCTTCGCCGTAAACCAATGAAAATAAGGAATTTACTCCCAGAGATGGGGTGGGGGGTGGTCATGGACGAAGTTACGGCCATATCCTGTTGCCCGACACTCCTCCGGCAATCCCGGCGCTCCACTCCTGAACCGCATGGTCCATTGTCCGTCAAGTCCCTGGACAGTCCTACTCGAGCTCAAATTCCGAATTTCGTCCAGATCGAATCGACCTTAGCCTTGGTCGCACGATCCATTTCGATCATCGCCGGCCACGGCCGCTCGAACCCTTCCGCCTTCCACTTCCGCGTAGCGTCTATCCCCATCTTCGATCCGTAGTTCGGCAGCCGCGACGCATGATCCAGCGAGTCCACCGGTCCCAGCACGAACTGAATATCGCGCTCCGGATCGATATTATTGGTCACGCGCAGCACCACCTCGCCGACATCCTGCACGTCGCAGTCCTCATCCACAACAATGATGCACTTGGTAAACATCGCCTGCCCCAACGACCAGATCGCACTCATCACCTTCCGTGCCTGCCCCGGATAACTCTTTCTGATCGACACCAGCATCAGGTTATGAAAAACGCCCTCCACCGGCAGATGAATGTCCACAATCTCCGGAATCGTCATCTTCATCGCCGGCAGAAAGATGCGCTCCACGGCCTTCCCCATCCACGCGTCTTCCATCGGCGGCCTGCCCACAATCGTTGCCGCATAGATGGGGTCCTTGCGGTGCGTAATGCAGGTCAGGTGAAAGACCGGATACTCGTCCGTAAGCGTGTAGAAGCCGGTATGGTCGCCAAACGGACCTTCGCTCCGCAACTCGCCCAGTTCCACGTAGCCTTCCAGCACAATCTCCGCGTGCGCCGGCACCTCCAGATCCACCGTCTCGCACTCCACAATCTCAACCGGCTTGCCCCGCAGGAAACCCGCGATCATGAACTCCTCAACCTCAGGCGGGGCCGGCACAATCGCGGAAAACGTAGTCGCCGGATCGGTGCCAATCGCGACAGCAACCTCCAGGCGCGAGCCTTTCAGATTGCCCATTGCAACCTGCGGCAGACCGCCAATCGGCCCATCCGGAATGGTCACCGCGCCGCCTGCGGACTCAGCCATCGCAGCCACCCGCGCAGTCCTCGGATCGGCATCCGCAGCCGCGGCAGCGGCGGCGCGCAGCGCCTCTCGGTAATGCTCCGCGGCAACCTTCTGCCGCTGCCAGTGCATCCCGGTCGTCTGCCCATCGTAAACCTGCATCCGGTACATGCCGATGTTGCGCTTGCCCGTGCGCGGGTCCCGCGTGTGCACGCAAGGCAGCGTAATAAACCGCCCCCCGTCATGCGGCCAGCACTTCAGAATCGGAAACGCATTCAAATCGAATTCGCTCTTCCCGCTCTTGTCCTTCCCTTTCAGGACGACTTCTTTGCACCGAGCTTCCCTGGCGCTCACCGTCTTGGGAAACGTGCTGGCCAGTGCGCCCAGCTGCGGCAGCATCTTCAGCTTGTGGAACAAGCCCTCTGGCGCCTTCACATTCATCAGGCCCTTGATGCGGTCGGCAATCTCCTCCAGCTTCTCCACCCCAAGCGCCATCGCCATACGACGCTCGCTGCCAAACTGGTTGATGAACACCTTATGGCCGGGATGGCCCTTGATATTTTCAAACAGCAAAGCCGGCCCGCCAGCAGAGTATTTCCCGGAGCCGGCTCGAATCTTGCTTACGCGGTCAGTAATCTCGGTGATTTCGAGCTCCGGCGACACCTCTTCGCTGATCCGCCGCAGTTCACCCTGCTTTTCAAGTGTCTTGATCCAGTCCCGCAAATCGTCGTAGGCCAAGGTGCGTGCTCCCGTGCGGCAAAGGCGCCGCACACCACCCTAACAGCTTAAAGCGTAGGAAGGCTTTGTGCCGGTACCATGGGTGGCCTGGCCAGTTTCACCGGGGCCATCGGAAATCCCAGTCGCTTCCACTCGTCGAAGCCGCCGCGCAAAGGCCGCACGCGCTCAATGCCCAGCTTGTGCAGGGTCATCGCGGTCTTTGCCGCCGTGGCCTCGCTCGGGCACGTGCAATAGAGCACCACGTCCGTGTCGCGCGAAATCTCAAGATGTCGCTTGGCCAGCGCATCGGGTGAGAAGTGGTGCGCGCCCGGCAATGTAAAGGGATCGGCCAGCAACTCCAGCGGATGGCGCAAATCCACAATGTACACACTCTCGCCCGCATCCAGTTGCTTCTTCAGCTCCTCCGGATCAAGCCGCGAGGCCACCAGCTTTCTCAATTCCATCCGCCGGCGGATCACGCGCATTACAAAGAAGCCGACAATACCCAGAACCAGCAACGCTCCCGAGAACCGGCCGGCCCAATCCAGCAGGCTGGGATTGCGCTTGAGCAGGTCGCCGAAGAACCTCCCTAGTGCCAATATCGCGGTCAGCCAGAGCGTGGCGCCAATTGCGTCGAAGAAAAGAAATGGCAGGTAAGCCATTCCATTCTGCCCCGCTACAGGAGGCGCCAGCGTTGCCAGTCCGGGGACGAACTTGGCAATCATCAGCGTCACGCGCCGCCGTCGGCCGAACGAGTCCGTAGTCTTCCGGACACAGATCGTCGGCTCCATTGACAGCTTGCACAGCAATCGCAACACATGGTGACCGTAGCGGCGCCCGATGAGAAACCACGCGCTGTCCGCAGTCAGCGTAGCCAGAAGCCCCGCCAGCAGCGCTAATGGAAAGCTGATTTGCCCCTCCGCGGAAAGAGCCCCCGCCGCCAGCAGCACGGGAGTCGCCGGAAGCGGGATCCCAAGCTGCTCCACCAGGACCCAAGCGAACAGCAGCAGGTACCCATACACCAGTAAAATATGCGTCGGCAATTCCATCGGATCGACCCTGTTCTCCTATTGCAGGAACTCTCGAACTCTGCGCCATCTGCGGCAATTGCGCCGGTGGAAGCCGCGGGAGGCCCATCCTATCCGATGA
>JBEKZG010000451.1:0-3564 GCA_049510095.1 Occallatibacter sp. | reverse complement strand
GTAGGGATGGAACCATCGGAGCCGACAAACTGGTCTACCGAGCCTTTGATGTAGTTATAGTATTTTCCGTTGGCGGTGTTCCACCAGACCTCGTCCATGCCTTCAAGCAGCGTGCCAAGCTCGTAGTTCCACACCCAGCGCTCGCCGGCTGGAACGAAACGACCATCTGGCCATCGGTCGATCGCGGCGTTCGCCGCGCGCCCGGACCAGGCCTGCTCTTCCGCTCTCGCAACCGAGTGGAAAAAAGTTGCGCCCGCGGCGAATAACATCAGCCAAACAAAACTACGATCAATCTTCATGCGCGCTCCGGAGTGATTTATCTACTTTGAAGAGGCCGCCAGGTGAGTGAGCTTTGCGCCCGCCTGGTTGGTTATAGGCTGCCCTTCACTGGCCTTCACTTCCAGGCCAGACTCTGAAACCTCAGCGTATCCGATGGTCAATCCATGTTGGGCGCTGATCTTTACATTGCGCAAGACTACACCGACGACAGGAGCCTCCGGCAAGCCGACAATGGCCCCAGCCGAAACACTTCCCGCAGCCGTAACATTTTCAAGAGTAATGTCGTGAAAGTGCGGGGTCAGGCGGGTGACAGGCTGCGCTGATTCTGAATCCGGCGGCAAAACCTTGGGGTAGTATTCGCTGATGATGAGCGCATTCTTCACGTCCTTCAGATCGATGTCGCGGAAGTAAAGAGGCCCGACATCGTTGCCGCGGTCGCGATTTGCCTTCACACGAATGCCGTTGTCAGTTCCTTCGAAGTGAATGCGTTCAGCCCGGATGTTGCTGGCCCCTCCGGCAATTTCGCTTCCGATGGAGAGGCCGTGCCCATGGAGAAATGTGCAATCCGTTATGGTGATGTCGCGGCTTGGCTCGTCCGGACCCGGAGAGCCGATGGCACCGGACTTGATGGCGATATCGTCGTCGCCTACATCGGCAAAGACGTGATCGATGACGACATGCGAAGAGGAGAATGGATCGATGGCGTCGGTGTTGGGCGAGTGGGCCGGGGCAAGGACCTTGATATTTCGGATGATCACATCGTCTGAGTAATAGGGTACCAATTGCCACATGGGCGAATTCTGGATGGTGATTCCCTCAACGCGCACATGCTTGCAATGGTCGAAGACCACAAGCCTCGGCCTGGGGTGGTCAGACCCCATGACGCCGGCATTCTTGATGGCGCGCGCCATTTCCCACCAGCTCTCCCCTGCCCCGTCGATCACGCCTTCGCCGGTGATAGCAACATTGTTAGCATTGACCGCGCTTACCAGCGATTGCAGGCCGGGTTCGCGGAATTCAACCTTGGGTGGGTAGTCGGCATGATCGGTGGAACCAAGAAGCGTGGCGCCTTTATCGATTTGCAACGTGATGTTGCTCTTCAACACGATGGGGGCGCTCAAGTAGGTTCCGGGCACAAGTTCGACCGTGCATCCGCCCTGCCGATCGCATGCATCGATCGCCGCCTGAATTGCGGCTGTATCCTTGGAAACGCCGTCCCCTTTCGCGCCATATTTGCGGGGATCGCAGCTGACGGCTGATGCGTGTGCACCGGCCGAAACAGCCGCTGCAAACAACACAAATGCCATGTGTCTGGGTAAGAATCCTGGTTGAATCACACCGACTCCTTGAAATGCGGTGGGCCGCCGCCCAAACCATCATACGCCGGAAAACCTCAGTGGCCATACCACTGGACATGAGGGTTTGTGCGCTCTCGATGCTATTTGGCGGCTGAACTGGCGATGCGCTTCCCAAACACTGAGGAATTAGGTTATACGTAACCTGCAGGGGATGGTGGGTCATTGACGATGCGGCAGCTCCAAGTCCCTACTCTCGGTTTCGGCGGTTGTTGCAATTCGTTCTCGCGCAATGGCATCTCGTGGCCCCTGAGGTCCATGCAGTCTTAAGGCGCGGATTTTCACGGTTACTCTTTTCACGGTTATTCTTTCACGGTTACTCGAGGAGAGGCTCGTCTTGAAGACATCCGTTCGGTTCCATTCAGCTTTGGTTCTCGCGTATTTCTCAACGTTTTTGATGCAAGCTGTCCTTCTTGGAGCACAGGAATCCGCGCAGCTTCCTCTCATGCCTCTGCCGGCACACGCTACGCAGGGGAGTGGACAATATGTGATCGACGGGAGCTTTGGTATCGGCCTGGATGGATTCACGAATCCTGTTCTCGTCTCGGGCACACAGCGTTTTCTGGATACGCTTTCCCGGGAGACGGGCATTCCGCTTTCAAGCACGGCAAAGGCTAACAAAGCTACCTTCATCATTACAACTGCCGGAGCCAGTGAGACCGTGCAGCAGTTAGGTGAGGACGAATCATATCGGCTGGTTATCTCAACGACCGAGGTGAAGTTAACGGCTCCAAATCCACTGGGAGTGCTCCACGGATTGCAAACGTTTTTGCAACTGGTGAGGACGACGCCGCAGGGCTTCAGCGTTCCCGTGGTCACGATCGATGACCAACCGCGGTTTCCATGGCGCGGCCTGATGATCGACGTGGGGCGGCACTTCATGCCGGTCTCAACGATCGAGCGAAATCTGGATGGGATGGAAGCAGTGAAGATGAACGTCTTCCATTGGCACCTTTCGGAAGACCAGGGCTTTCGCGTGGAAAGCAAGCTGTTTCCACTGCTGCAGGATAAAGGCTCGAACGGGCTTTACTATACACAGGAGCAGATTGGCAAGGTAATCGAGTATGCCCGGGAGCGCGGGATCCGCGTGGTTCCCGAATTCGATATGCCGTGCCATACGACATCGTGGTTCGTGGGTTATCCGCAACTGGCAACCGGGACGGGACCTTATCAAATCATAACGAAATGGGGCGTATTCGACGGCGCTATGGATCCTACCCAGGAAAGCACTTATGAATTCCTCGATCGGTTCCTGGGTGAAATGACAGGGCTGTTTCCCGACGCGTACTTTCATATTGGCGGCGATGAGTGCGACGGAAAGGAATGGGACGCAAACCCACGCGTGAAGGCATTCATGACTGCGCATGGCCTGAAGGACGATGCTGCGTTGCAGGCATATTTTACGGGACGGCTGCAGAAGGTTGTCGCAAGCCACCATAGGATCATGGAGGGCTGGGACGAGGTGCTGCAGCCCGACACGCCGAAGGACGTCGTGATTCAGTCGTGGCGCGGACAGAAATCCCTGGCTTTAGCGGCGCGGCAAGGAAACCGGGGACTGCTCTCAACCGGATACTACATTGACTTGAATCAGTCCGCGGCGCAGCACTATCTTGCCGATCCGCTGAGCGGCGATGGCAACTCGCTGACTCCCGAAGAGCGGGCGCGGGTGCTGGGCGGCGAAGCTACCATGTGGAGCGAGTTTGTGACTCCTGAGAACATCGACAGCCGCATATGGCCGCGTACAGCAGCCATTGCTGAGAGACTGTGGTCACCACAGGATGTCCGCGATGTGGATTCGATGTATAAAAGGCTCGAGGCCGTATCGCAGAAGCTTGAGTATTATGGACTGGAGCATTACTCGTTCAGCCACCTTATGTTGCAGCGCATGACTGGAGAATCCGATCCGCGGGCTTTGAGCGTCCTGGCTTCA
>JBEKZG010000450.1:0-3571 GCA_049510095.1 Occallatibacter sp. | reverse complement strand
TTCCCTGCGTGGCCAGCAGCGATTCCAGCGCCTTGATGTGCATGTACATCTGGCCCTTGTCGTCCACCGCGCCGCGCGCATAGAGATTGCCATCGCGCTCTTCCGGTTCAAACGGCGGAGACAACCACTCATCCAGCGGATCGGGCGGCTGCACATCGTAATGCCCATACATCAGCACGGTGGGCTTATCTTCGGCGTGCAGCCAGTCCGCATACACCAATGGGTGCCCTGACGCACCCGCCTCCGGCTCAATAATGCGCACATTCTCCATGCCGATCCGCGCCAGCTCCGCCGCCAGCACCTCCGCCGCAAAGTGGCAGTCGCCCTTGTGCTCGGGCAGAGTGGACACCGATGGAATACGCAGCAAGGCCTTCAGTTCGTGGAGAAAACGGGGATGATTCTGGCGTGCAAATTCAACAGCGGTCAAAGGCATTCGATTGCTCCCTCTTCATGAACCCTGCAATGAAAGAGTATAGGCTGTTGAAAGCGGATATGGCAGGTTGGGCCAGTCACGCCGGATTCAGTACCGGCCCACTCCACGATCCACCTCAGCCGCCCACGCATCGATCCCGCCGCGAACGCTCTGCGCATTCTCGAACCCCTGGTTCCGCAGCCACACCGTCACATTCATTGACCGGACGCCGTGATGGCACATCACCATCAGCCGCTCCTCGGGATCCAGTTCCTGGTGCGCACGCGCCGGTACCTCGCCCATGGGCATTGCAATGCTACCTGTCACGCTCGCCGTGGCAAACTCCCATGTCTCTCGTACATCGATCAGTTTGGCCGCGCCCTGGGCCAGCAGCGCCGCCGCCTCGGCCGGAGAAACCTCGTAGTCAAGCATGGCTCCAGTCTATGGCTTTTGCCTCGATGTTTGAAACCTGGCTAAAGGCATTGAAGCCTCTCGCCGCCGAGAGGCTTCGCGCAAGCTTGAATTACGATCTGGATCGAGAGAACCGGCTTCATTCGAAACCCGGCAAATTTGTCAGCTGGCAAACCACAGTACTTCAAATTCCTGCGGAAAAACAATCGGGACGAGATGAGCTCCTCCCGGTCAACGACCCATGACGTCGTGTTGGATGAGAAACGGCAGGTTCGTCATAATCTTCTGCGCCTTTCCGGAAATCTCTTTTACCCAATAAAAGGTAATCACCCCGTTCTCGACGTTCATGTTGGTGGGGTCCATATAGGTAATCGGATCCCCGTTAGGCTTGTAGAGCGTGATCGTAGTCAAAACCTGAATTCCCCCTAGTAATAGTGCCCCGCACCACCAGATGCGGCGATACGTCTTTCGGGTTACGAAAGTCACTTCGTCCATACTATCGTGGCGATTCTTTGCGAAGGTAACATACATTAAGCACTGAAGTAATACAGTTAATAACTACCCGAGACCTTTAACACTACGGCCCCTGTTAACACTGCCTCAGACGGTTGCCCCGTCCCTCCACTGAGGCAGTGTTAAAAGGCCCTGGTCCTCGGCGACCTCGAAAGTCTCTGTTTTCAGCCAGGCAAGCACAACCAAGTAATCTGGAATGGATGCCACCGATCCTCAATGCGCAATCCGTCACCAAGCAATTCGGCGCCACCCCCCTGTTTCGCAATATCTCCCTCACTGTTGAGGATGGCGACCGAATCGGTTTGATCGGTCCCAATGGCGCGGGCAAATCTACTCTGCTCGCGCTCCTTGCCGGCCAGGTCGAGCCGGACTCCGGCGAGCTTGCTGTCCGCAAACGTGCCCGCGCTGCCTACGTGCCGCAGGACTCACGCTTCGTTCCCGGCCGCACCATCCGCCAGGTCCTGGAGGCCGCTCTGGCCGCCGCCCATGTCAACGAAGCTGAACGCGAAGGCCGTTTGCGCGAGCTCTCAGGCCGCGCTGGATTTGTCGATCTCAATACTGAATCAGCCTCGCTCTCCGGTGGCTGGCGCAAGCGCCTCGCCATCACGGAAGCCCTGGTCCTGGAGCCCGAAGTCCTTCTCCTCGACGAGCCCACCAACCACCTGGATCTCGCCGGCATCGAGTGGCTGGAAGAACTGCTCCGCGCCTCATCCTCCGCCGCAGTCACGGTCAGTCACGATCGCTACTTTCTCGAGTCAACCTCCAACCAGATCGTCGAGCTCAATCGCATCTACGCCGACGGTCTCCTCCGCGTGAAGGGCAAGTTCAGCCGCTTTCTTGAAGAGAAGCAGGCTTATCTCGAATCGCAATCCAAGCAGCAGGAGAGCCTCCGCAACCGCGTCCGCACGGAGATCGAATGGCTTCGCCGCGGCCCCAAAGCCCGCACCACCAAGTCCAAGGCCCGCATCGACTCTGCCAACGAGATGATCGGCCAGCTCAAGGCCATGGATTCCCGCACCACCGTCAACTCCGCCGGCATCGACTTTGAAGCCAGCCAGCGCAAGACCAAGCGCCTCGTCGAATTCACCGATGTCGCGTGCTACGTTCCCCGCTCCGGCGACGAACCGGGGCGCCGCCTCTTCACCGGCCTCAACTTCATCCTCACCGCGGGCATGAAAGTCGGCCTCGCCGGCGCCAACGGGAGCGGCAAAACCACTCTCCTTCGTCTTCTGCGCGGCGAAATCGAACCCTCGGAAGGCTCAATCCGCCGCGCGGAAGCATTGCGCCTCGTCTACTTCAGCCAAATGCGCGACCTCGACGAGAACCTTACCCTCCGCCGCGCCCTCGCCCCGGAAAGCGACTCCGTCATCCACCAGGGCCGCACCACCCACGTAGCAAGCTGGGCCGCCCGCTTCCTCTTCACCAGCGAGCAGCTCAACCAGCCCGTCCGCAACCTCTCCGGCGGCGAGCGCGCCCGCGTCCTCATCGCCAAGCTCATGCTCGAACCGGCAGACGTGCTTCTCCTCGACGAGCCCACCAACGACCTCGACATTCCCACGCTGGAAATCCTTGAAGAAAATCTCCTCGACTTCCCCGGCGCGCTGATCCTCGTCACCCACGACCGCTATCTCCTCAACCGCGTAGCCTCCACTGTTCTGGGGCTAGACGGCCGGGGCCACACCGGCCAGTTCGCCGACTACGCCCAGTGGGAAGACTGGCTAAAAGAAACGAGCGATGCCGAGCAGGACGATGCGCAGGATAAAGCACGTCGCCGCTCCGACGGCTCCAGCAAAGGCCAGCAAGCCGGCGCGACCTCCGCAACAAGCGCCAGCACCGCATCGAATAAAAAGAAGCTTTCGTATCTCGAAGCCCGCGAGTTCGCCGGAATCGAGCACAAAGTCGAAGTCTCCGACGCCCGCCTCGCCTCCGCAAGAGACCACGTAGAGCACCCCGACGTAGCCACAAACTCGACCGCTCTTCAGGAAGCGTTAAAAGAACTAGACGCCGCGCAACATGAGAACGACACCCTCTACGCCCGCTGGGCCGAGCTGACAGAGAAAGCAGGATAATCTCGTCTTCGGGGGCAGCAAGTCGAAGGACCTGCGGCTGCCTTTGTCTGTGCTGTTGCCTTTGCTGTTGCCGTTGCCTTTGCTGTTGCGGTTGCCTTTGCTGTTGCCGTTGCCTTTGCCGTTGCTTTTGTTGTTGCCTTTGCAGTTGCTCTTTATAGCACCTTAA
>JBEKZG010000045.1:0-12631 GCA_049510095.1 Occallatibacter sp. | reverse complement strand
CACTCTGGATTTCACCCAGTTCTACATCCCGCTGCAGCGTCCGGCGCGCGGCCACATACCCCAGGCAAGCCAGCAGTCCCGCAAAGCCATACGGTTCCAGATAGTATGGCAGCAGCTTCCTTCCACCCAGGTTCTCCCACAGCGCGAAGGCTGCAAAGCACAGCATTCCAGCGCGAACCACCTCGAAGTCGCGATCCCGCGACTTTTCGCCGATGGATCGAACAACAAGCAGAACTAAGACGGCAATCACAAGGTAATCATTGATGGTATGAATCCAATGCAACGGCCCAATGAGAAAGGTTGCGGCGAACATGGAGAGGAACAAAATGCTCGTCCCCACCACAATGGCCCTCCCACCGCGATTCAGGAACCCAGCCGCGCGAAAGAAATAGAAGGCCGGTATGGGAATCAAGTAGTCGACTGAAGAACGCAGACGGTCGAGTAACCAGCTTGTCTGCGTCGCGAAGCCCAGGATTCTCGCCTCTTGCCACAGCCGCATTCCATAAAGTCCCGCGAAAATCGCCATCCACACCAGCAGCGCGTCAAACCGGCGCCGCAATGCGCAAAAACCTATTGAAACAATCCCCACCGTCATGAATGCGGAACCCAGAAACAAGTAGGGCGCATCATGATCAAAAGCCCTCAGGACCTGGCTGGCGGTTGTCGGCGTTTCAATCAGGACCATGGCAAGCCAAATGCTACACCATTGCTTTGGGCGGGATGCGCGACGGCCGTGGGCCAGGCAAAACTGGGCCGAACGGCGCGGATGGTACTTACAGTGCAATAATGGAGCTAAACCGGGTATTCACATTCTGGCGAGCGCGGACCCATGAATCTACCCAATTCCATCACGATGAGCCGGATTTTCATGATCCCGCTGCTGCTCTGGATTCTGTCAGCGCACTTTCCCTGGCAGGGAACGAACGGCGAGCAGGAGATTGCTGCATCGGTTCTGTTTGTGTTGGCGTCGATTACGGACGGGCTGGATGGATACCTAGCGCGCAAGCGCAGCCAAATCACGACGATGGGCATGCTTCTGGATCCGATTGCCGACAAGATCATGGTGACGGGCGCCCTGGTTGCGCTGGTGGCCTACAACCCGGAGATCGTGAAGGTGTGGATCGCGGTGGTGATCATCGGCAGGGAGTTCCTGGTTTCAGGGCTGCGGTCGATTGCATCGTCTGAAGGGTTCACGATTGAAGCGAGCGACCTGGGCAAGCTGAAGACGGTGACGCAGATTGTGGCGGTAGTTTCAGCGATTCTGGCGCACCACTGGCTACAGTGGGTGTTCTTTGGCGTGCTGATTATTCCGGTGAAGTGGATTGCGATTGCGGCCATTTACTTTACGGTGCTGGTTTCCGTGATCTCCGCGGCAGATTATTTTGTGGGGTTCTGGAAGAAGATCGATCATGCATCGAACGATCGGCGGAAGACGTTTGTGCTTTCGCGGCGGAAGAGCGCAAGCGCGCCCTGAGTGTGTGCACGGATGCGGGAGCATACAGAGCCCCGGCCGAGGCTCTGTATTGATGAACTGGTTTTATGCGAAGGCTTTACGCCAGCACAGGGACGGGTTCAGGCATGTGAGGCACCGGCGATGCGACCGGTGCTGCTGCCGGGACTGGTGTGGCCGCAGGCGTTTGGGCATGGTTTCCGCGGGTAAGGCGGTGGACAAAGTGGTAGGGCGGCCATGGGCCGGAGAGCTGCATCTGGCACTCCCGCATCGTGGCGCTGGTGGTGGCGAACTTGTTCTGGTAGCGCTCAACGAACTTGCGGTCGATGAGGTGGGCGATGTCGAGCACCATTTTTCCACTCTCAGTGAGCCGGCAGCTTACGTCCTCGTCCAGAGGCATAAATAGGCGGTGCATCTGGAAGGTGACCGCGCGCGCCCTGGTCTGGCGCTCACGGGTGCGTGTGGCATTTTCACGGAGGTTAGTCAGGTAGCCCTGGCCGACGCTTGCGGCAGACGTTTGGCGCTCGACTTCCTTGCCGCAACAGTCGTCGACAAAGATCTTGAGGTGCATTTCAGTCTTGCCACGAAGCTTGTCAATGTTGCCGAGGAATTGGCGTTGGTTTGAGCGGATGGACTTGCGGAGGCTTTCGTCGTCGTTGAAGACAGTGCCGAACCGGAAAGGCAGGACAGTGGAATGCTGGAAACAATCTGCGATGACCCGGGCGTGGTCGACGCCGGATTTCTGGTTTAGAGTTTCCGCCGGGTTGTGTTCGCTGACGATGACGGCGAGGTCGCAAGCGGGATAAAGAAATACCTGGTTTCCGCTCACTCCGAGGGTGGATTCCATCGGGACCGGTTTGCGATGACGGGCTAGTTCCGGGAAAGCTTGTTTTTCACCGATGCAATAGGCATACCATGCCATGACGTGACACTCCGTTTGCGTGCGCTGCTAAGCGTCGCTAGTTGGTGAATCTGGGGTGGACTTGGGAACACCTGCATAGAGTGTGTGGAATCTGCATAGAGTGCGTGGAACCGGGAGATGGAAGGCAGACCCCGGTGAACTATGCGAATACTAGCCCCACGGAAATACGACTGGCAACATCCGCGGTCACGAGATTCACAAAAGGTAGCAAATTCCCACAAACTGATATTTGCATGAATAAAAAGTCAGTTGATGGAATCAAAACAGATTCAGTAGAGGGAAATTGGGAGTGCATTCAGCGAAAGTCCCGAAGTGCAAAAGCAGATCCTTCAGCTTCGCTTGGCACAAAAAAAGCGCGTCAAGAGTCAATCATGATGCACGGGAATGTTGACGGTAGCGACCTTTGCCACTCTTTCGCCAGAAACGCGAAAAAGCAAGTTCTTCGACTCGCTGTGCCCAGGTGGCAGCTCCTTATATCTATGGACTTTTGAGACAACACCCCGGCAGATCAGGGAATGATGTGCCGGTACTGGAGATAGAAGACGATATTGAGCGCGAAGGCGGCACCCAAAAGAGTGAGGGCGATGAAGGCAATAATGTTCACCTTACCACCGACCTTCTTCAGGTCTTCGAGCAGTTCCTGCTGTTCCAGGGTATTGCGGTCAGTGGCTTCGCGCACTTGTTGCAACTGGTCTCCGACGCGCTTCAGCGAGGAGTTTTGTTCAGCTACCTGGTCACGGAGGGCGCGGTGTTGGGTGCGGAGATCGGCCAAGCCATCCTGGATGGGCGCAAGGTTGACGGGCGGCGGCTCGGGCACCCTTTGTTGAGGCTGAGACAAGGCATTGGAAGGCGCACCTGAGAAATTGCCGTCGAGCAGGGGCAGCAGCCTTTGCACGATTGGGATTGCGATACGCAAAGCACCGGCAGCGCGCTCAAAGCCCGAGAGTTTTCCGTCTGGGTGCGAAGGCAGGTTGGCCAAGGCACGTTCGGGAGGGATGGCAGGCGAAGGCCGATGCGGTTCGCGCTGGTCTTGAGGCGCCACGAACGGAATGACAGGCCCCTGGGCAAACAGGGCTTCAACCACACGTAAATTCTCGTCGCTGGTGGCGGGGGGTGGGGCTGACACCGTGCGAACCGGATCATGCAAAGCGGGATCGACAAAGTTGCTCATGAGGTCCCTTCCTCATCAATATAAGGGATTACGGCGTTTTAGAGGGAGTGACGGGGAATGTTCGGCAGGCGGATGGGCGCAGCAACCCGGAGGGGGTTTCGCGCATTCTCATAGCCATGTCATTTATGGGAGAGGCCTGTGAATCCCGTCCTTAGCAGAACCCTGCGAAGTCTGCAGCGCAATATCCTGGCCGGTGTCATTACTGTAGGGCCGCTGTTTGTTACGTGGCTCGTCTTCGGCATTGTGTTCGGGACGCTTGCGAAGGCGGGGATGCCAGTGGTGCGGTTTCTGGCCGTTTGTTTCCGTTAACTGCCCACGTGGGCTCAGGCGGTTTCTTCGCCGGCTAACTCTTCGCCCGCGTGCTCGCTTTCCGAAGCGATTTTGCGCAGGCTGACGTGCTCGAAGCGCGCCCAGACGAGGCCTACGGGCACGATAGCCAGGAAGGTGACCAGCAGCAGCAAAGCAGCGCAGGCGGTGGCTGCCTCCTGGGTTGCCCCGAGGCCGAAAAGAGTGGCGGCCACTAAGCCGATCTGCGTGAACCAGCCTATAACGGGAAGCTGAATGACGCTGGCGCCGCCGCTGGCAAGCAGCAGCAACATGCACTTGCCCAGAGTCATGGACGCCAATGCGGGGCTGGCGACAAAGGCTCGGGTCGTCTCAAGGTAGGCGAGTGAAATGAGCAGCCACATGCCGATCGACAGTCCGGCGACTACGCCGAAGTCAGAGAAGGAGCGCATGGTGTCAAGGCCTGCGTGGAAGGTGCGAATCTTGTGGCCGGCGGAGTGTCCGAGGTTCTTCGAGATAAGGCCGAAGGCGCGCTCAAAGAACGATGCGACGAGGCCGCCGGCGAGGCGCACGACCACCAGAAACAAAGCGCCGCACAAAGTGCCGACCAGACCCCAAAGGCCGGCTTTGCGGACGATTTCAGGATGCGGCAGGGAGCCGGCGGGGGAGAGGAGGATTACGGAAGAAAAGATGAGAGCCATGGAGCCGGCGTCGAAGAGGCGCTCGACGATATAGACGGCGACCTGGGTGCTGAGAGGCAGGTTTGTGCGCTTGGAAACAAGATAAGGACGGACGAGGTCGGCAACGCGACCTATGAGGGCTACCGCGGTAAAGCCGATGACCTGCGTGCCTGTGAGCGAAAACAGGGGCACACGCTTGGTGTGCTTCATGAGCAAGGCCCAGCGAACGGCGCGAAAGGCGTAAGCGAGATAGATGCAGGCGAGCCCGATGAGGACGGTGCGCCAGTCAGCCAAGGCGAGTTGGGCGCGGAAGACGGCGAAGTCGAAGTGAATTCTGTTGCGTCCCCAAAACCAGAGCGCAACCAGCGCCGCAAGAACGATTAAACCAAGAATCAGTTGTTTCTTTTTCAAGAACTCTCCGTTTCACACCTTAGTACCCTCGATAGTCTAAATTGCCGGATGCCGCGATTGTTCCGCGATTGGCCTGAGAAGCAGAGCAATCGCATGAACGGCCGACGACAGGACGTTGACTGATTGAACGGCTTCGGCTGGGCTCAAAACTGCTGTTTTTCCGCTCACAACCGGGAATACTCGACGGAGTGCTTTTCGTAAGTCCTTTGTTTTGGTGGGGTGTAATTTTTGCTTGTATTTTTAAGTTGTTTAGTTTCTATTGGTTGCAATCTTCCATTTTACGTAACCTGTTTGCTTTCAGGTACTTGTCGAAAAATAGGGAGGGGGGGTGGGGGTACCTGTTTTTTGGGGTACAGACCGGTTCATCCTGGGCGAGTTAAAGGGATTGAGGGATTTCAAGTGTTTGGATGGACATGAATCGATTGTGCGCGTTTCCGCGAATTAAGGTGCAAACTTGGGGGAAAGATTGGGGCTGGCCTCCCGGATTGGCCTGATTGGCTGCGCTTGCGCGGGATTGGCTTTGCTTGCCGCAGGGCCTGTTTTCGCTTTGCGGGAACAGTTCTGTCAGCAAGCTTCTTTATGCGATTGCCATGCATACCCACTCTTGACGCCGGCGCGCCGCTGAGGTACTTTGGGTTTACACGGGAAAGGAGGTTGATCCAGCTGATGCAAATAGACAGTTCCAGTTGTTTCGTACGTGAGGTGACTGAGGCCTAGGGCATCGCGCCCAGACCCCATCTAATAGCGGCTCCACAATAAGTGGGCCCTATCCGGCGATTTGCCAGGCGGCTTTTTCTTGAGGAAAAAGCCTCGCGACGGTAAATGCTTCGGAGGAGGGCAATTGTGGTCCCGCTATCGCCCCCGCGGAAGGGTATCAACCGCCGGGCCAATGGCACTCGCGGCAGCGCGATGGCCTTAGTCCAATCCCAACAGATCACCGGCAGCGGTCTAGGCGAATTGCTTAGGCCGCTGTTGTCATTTTGAGGGTACGACGGCGAATGGAGGGGCATGACTTTCCAGGTCCCAGAATCGGGACCTGGGGCACCCGGCACCCGGCGCTTTGAGTTTGACAGCATGACTGGGGGACAGATTCGGGCAATTCTACTGAAACGTCCGCGTTTCGCTTTTCGCTTTGTGTGTGTGCGTAGAAGAAAGCGGAGATACCGTTTAGCTCCGACAAGCCTATGGCCCGGCATTCGGCCGGGAAGATCTCGCATTCCCCTGTGTCCGTGATAATAATCGTGGCAACGGTTGTGGCGCCGTCCGTTGCCGTCCATTGGCGGGAGCGGCTTGCCTCAATTGGCTTGAAACGCAGCATGTTGTCCCTCCCTGTTCTGTGTTTTGACTACCTTATTCCCCATTAGCCCCTTTGACCATGCCACTTTCTGCCCAGGACATGTGACTAAAAATCCAAACCGGACTGCGCGAAAGGACTAGACGCGCACGCCCCGGCAATGTCCGCCGGTATCGTGGCCGCCAAGGACAGCGCGGCCCGGTGCGCCGGTGTCACCTGGATATCTGAGGCCGCCAGCTCGATAAAGCTCAGGCCGCTGTTGTCATTTGGGACATTTGTGGGTGGGTTGAATTGGATGGTGACCACCGGTGGGCGGGTCACCGGCTACCGGCCAACCCTTGTGCTATAGTTTCGGCTTAGAGAACCCCAAGGAGATTCCTGTGAGCCTAGGACAGTTTCTGGGGAAGCAGTTTATCCGCGTCATCGAGTGGAATGAGCCGGAAGAAGGCATCCTGGCCTATCGCTATCCGATGCAGGACCAGGAGATTGAAAACGGCGGACGCCTGACCGTCACCGAATCGCAGATGGCCGCGTTCGTCAACGAAGGCAAGATTGCCGATGTGTTCGGTCCCGGTCTGCATACGCTGAATACGCGCAATCTCCCTTTGCTGACCGACCTGATGAACTGGGACAAGGAATTCAAATCCCCGTTCCGGTCGGAGGTCTACTTCTTTTCCACGCGCCTCGAAATCGACCAGAAATGGGGCACGGCAACGCCCATCACGATACGCGATAAGGAATTCGGCGCGGTCCGGCTGCGCTGCTACGGCATTTACTCCTATCGCATTGTGGATCCGCGCAAATTCTTTACGCAGGTCAGCGGGACCCGGCAGAGCTATTACGTGGGCGACCTGGAAGGCCAGTTGCGCAACACCATTGTTGCCCGGATGAGCGAGATCTTTGCCTCCAGCGATCTCTCATTCCTCGACATGACCGCCAAGCAGGGCTTGCTCGGCGGCAAGATCATTGAGCAGATCAAGCCGGCTTTCGCCGCGCTGGGCCTGGACCTGGATCAGTATGTGGTTGAGAACATTTCACTTCCGGATGAATTGCAGAAGATTCTGGATCAGCGCATTGGGATGAACATGGTGGGCGACCTTGGCCGCTTCACCCAATTTGAAGCGGCGGAGTCACTGGATATTGCCGCCGCCAACCAGGGCGGCGCCGCTGGGATGGGCATGGGACTGGGAGCGGGTGCGGCGGTTGCGCAAACACTGTCGGCTTCGCTTCGTCCCACGTTTGGGGCGCCGGCTTCAACGCTTGCTCCGGCTGCTGCTAGGCTCGATTCAACACTCGCTACTTCGGAAGCCTCGAAATTCTGTATCGAGTGCGGCAAGCCGATTCCTCAGCGGGCAAAATTCTGCGCAGAATGCGGTAAGCCTCAATGAACTGTCCTTCGTGCGGCGCGCCCATGCGTCTGAAGCCGGACATGACCAGCTTCAGGTGCGAGTATTGCCTGAGCGTCTATCTGCCTGAAGCGAACACGGACGATGGTGTACGCGTCCTTGGCGAGCCTTCGGGCCAGAACTGTCCGGTTTGCAGCACCGATCTGGCGCATGCAACTCTCTCGAATATTCGCGTCCGCTATTGCGCCAAGTGCCGCGGCATTCTGGTTCCCATGGGAGCGCTTCAAAGCCTTGTGGAAGAATTGCGGTCTCAAACGCGCGGGGCTACGATTCCACCCGCGGCCGATGCTACCGAGTTGCGACGCAAGATCGATTGTCCCCAATGCCACCGGCACATGGATGCTCACTTTTATGCAGGCCCAGGGCATGTCATTATCGACTCCTGCGAAAACTGCTCTTCGATCTGGCTTGACGGCGGGGAACTTACGCGCATTGTTCAGGCGCCGGAGGAACAGTTTGCGACGAGCGAAAGGCTGCTCACTTCGCCAATGACGGACGACTCGCCCGGCAGCGCATACACCGCGATTGCCAAAGCGGATCTGGCGGCGGACGTCGTCAGCACCGCCATCGATTGGCTACTTGATAAATGAGAAGCGTATTCGAAATGTGTCGATACAGTCTGTAGCGGACTGATCCAAAGTTGCCAATTTCATCCTCTGACTTGCTGTACGCTCCTTCGCGGGGCTTGCCGAAGCCTGGAAGCCGTGTTCCCACATCGCTATTGCTCTTAAAGGTTCCCAAGGTTAGTTTCTGGTTAAGGCCACGATAGCTGGGGACTTAATCCCCCGCTAAGATGGACTTAACCAAACGGGAGTGCCAAGTCATGTCCGCTGTCGTTCAAATACTCGGGATTGTTGAAGTCGAGGAGCTGATCGCTCCGGGCTTCGCCAATCTGACGGGGGAGGAAAAGGAAGAGTGTGAAAGCTTCCTGCAATCCCTGATTCGGACGGGAGGCTGCGACGAGATCCTCAGAGGGGAAATGGCTGGATCGTTTAAGCACGGCGTGATCTCGGCATGCATGATGGGCCGGGCGCGGCGTTTCCAGCAATTTGCGACATCCTGTGCGGAAATTGAGTTTCCGGTTAATTGGAATTTTGCCGACTGGGATAACGCCGATGAGCCCAACTGGGCCGAGATGGCGTACGATGCGGCGGCCAAGGCTTGCGACATCTTTCCGATCTCCATCAACTTCTTCGACTTCGGCTGCCTGCTGCAGAAGCAGGGAAGACACGGAAAGGCGAGACTCGTCTTCAAGGAATTTCTGCGGCGAGCCAATGTGAGGGAAATCGATCCGGTTGCGCGGGCAGCGGTGAGCAGCCGCAATATTGCGGACTTGATTGAGCACGCCCGCAAGTCGTTGTAGGAACGCAGATTCTTCGTGCTGGCAACGGTGGCTGCGTGCAAAGCGCACAATACGCCAGTTTCACAAAAATAGTCCGCCGTACCGGCCTCATGAGCATTCGCTCTGGGGCCGTTGTCTCTTTTGGCGGTATGCTATGGGGCAACGGTATTGCGTATCCGAGGAGGAGCCATGAACCGGGATTGGCACGAGGCTCACGTGATGCCAAAGAATGCAACTACCGAGGAGCGGATTGCGTGGCATAGGGAGCACACGCAGAATTGTGGCTGCCGCCCGTTTCCCAAGGGGCTTTTGGCGAAGCTTGACCCAGCCAGAGCTTCGGCTTTGCAGGATATCGGTCAGGGACGCCCAAAATGACGATGTCTACCGCTTCCAGCGCTCTTCTGCGGTAAACTTGGACCCGATGCGGGTTTTTGGTATCGACTGCGGGACAGAGATCACCGGTTTCGGTGTTGTGGAGAGCGACAGCGCCGGTCGCGAGCCCCGTTTGCTCTTGAAGGCTATGGGCACCATTCGGCTCTCAAAGCGGCAGTCTACGGCAGAACGACTGAAGCAAGTGTTTCAGGAGCTTACCGCGGAACTGGAACGGTGGCAGCCGGACGCGGTGGCAATTGAGGAGGTCTTTTACTCAGTGAACGCCAAGTCTGCGCTCAAACTGGGGCAGGTGCGCGGGGTAGCCCTGCTGGCGGCGTCCTGCGGCAAACTGCCGGTGGCCGAGTACGCTCCACTCAAGATCAAGTCCAGCGTTGTGGGCTACGGGCTGGCGAAAAAGGAACAGGTGCAATTCATGGTGGCCCGACTGCTGCAAATGGATCGTGTGCCTGAACCGGCCGATGCGGCGGACGCGCTAGCCATCGCAATCTGCCACATTCATACCGCACAAACGCTTGCGATTCAAACTGGTGGACAGGTTCCGAGCACTGGAGCCGCCCGATGAGGTCTGCGTGGTTCACGTTTTTGCTGATGGCGCTGGTTGCGCCTGCCTTGGGCCAGGATGCGCCAGGCATTCCCGTTTTTCAAGCGGATTTTTCCGATCCGGATCTTTCCCCGACACACTGGACCCTGACCCTTCATCCGGACGGGAGCGGACATTTCCGATCGGAGCGGCGAACTGTGCCGGTGGCTGGGCAGCAGACGATGGACGCACCGAATGTGGATCGCGATGTTCAGGTGAGCGGGGAGTTTGCCTCACGCGTTTTTCAAACAGCGCGCAGCCGGAATTTTTTTCGCCTCGAATGCGAGAGCCACTTGAAAGTGGCCTTCCAGGGATGGAAGAAGGTAAGCTACGTTGGTCCCGATGGCCAGGGGAGCTGCCAGTTCAATTACGCCAAGGACAAGGAGATCCAGGCGCTGGGAGACTCATTGGTTGCGGTGGCTGAAACCGTTGTGGAGGGTGCGCGGCTCGAGGTGTTGCTGCTCCACGATCCGCTGGGCCTGGACCAGGAGACGGAGTTTTTGGTAGAAGCTGCGGGCGATGGCCGTGTGCAGCAGATTTGCACCATCCGGGGCATTCTGGAGCGGTTGGCCGGAGATGACGCCGTGATGGAGCGAGTAAGGCGACGAGCCCGGGCGTTGCTGGCACGGGTCGAAGGATGAGCGAGCACCCTCGAGAAAATCTGAAGTAACTTTCGCGGATATTGGATGTCCTATAGGTGTGGGTTTCCCGAGGCGGGCAGGGTTGACGCCGCCGGGACCAACGGAGAGGCAGGGCGCCATGATTAGCAAAGTGTTGGGTCGGCGCTGGCAGATTAGATGGATGTTGGGGCTGACGGCATTTGCCCTAAGCGCGGCGTTGATTGCGGCTCATGCGTGGGCTGACGATGCATCTCAGCCCCCTGCGCGCGCGGTCCGTCTCAGCAGCGTGGAAGGGCAAGTGCAGCTTTCCCTGGGGCAGCAGTTGCTTGCCAATCCCGCAGTTGCAAACACGCCGTTGTTTGAGGGATCGCTGCTGACCACAGGGGACGATGGCCGGGCGGAGGTTCAATTTGAAGACGGCAGCACAGCTCGTCTTTCCCCCAATAGTTCCATGACGTTGTCGGTACTGCGTGGGCAGGGAAGCAGTTCTGAAGCAGAGATTGCCTTGGAGTCGGGTCTGGGCTACTTTGAGCTGCAGAGTAGCGGACTTGCCGGGAACATCCGGGTTCGGTTCGCCGATTATAAGGTGACGGTGACCGGATTTACAGTTTTCCGCATCAATCTGGATAACGCGCCAGGACAGCTTGCAGTGTTCTCAGGCGATGCGCATCTTGACCGCGGCAGCGAGATATCGCTCGAGGTGCGCGGAGGAGAAAGCGTTGGGTTGAGCAGCAAGGATGCTTCCGGCTACACGCTTTCCGAGTCGATTGAGCCGGACTCCTGGGACACCTGGAACGCCGATCGCGACGAAGCGCTGTCAGCCGAAAACGCCGCACGGACGGGAGCGACGAAGAGTTCTTCTGACACGGGGAATCCCGCATGGGGAGACCTTGATGCGAACGGGAGCTGGTATAACGTGCCGGATCAGGGATATATCTGGTCGCCGACAGATGCTTCAAACCCGGGATTCGACCCTTACGGGAATGGCTACTGGATGTGGACGCCCGGATACGGCGATATCTGGGTGTCGGGTTATGACTGGGGTTACACGCCGTTCGCGTGCGGAACGTGGAATTACTACGATGCCTTTGGCTGGGGCTGGGCACCGGGCATCAACGGATGCCAGCCGTGGTGGGGTGGCGGGGTTTGGGCCTATAACGTTGGGATCGTGCCTCCGGGATACCATGGTGTGATCCGTCCGCCGCATCGATTGCCAGGACGGCCTCCTGGAGTTGGAGGCGGGCGCCCGCCCCTACCGATGATTGCCGTGAACCGGCATTTCAACGGTGGCACGAATCCGCTTCCGGCGCGAGACAGAACCAGCGTGATTTCCGTTGCGGGATATAGCGTGCAGGCGATGCGTCCGTTGAGCCCTCGTCCGCAGTATGACCACTCTGCTTCAGGGATTGTGAACCATTCCGCGTACCCCGGCGGGACTACGGTGCATGGTTATGGAGCGGGTTCTACGTCAGGTGGATCGGGGATGATCCGGCCAACCGCCGCGGCCGCCCCATCCGTCTCGCACGCCGGCAGTTTTGGAAGCGTCCATGCCGCCAGCCCCAGCCCGAGCCCCAGTCACGTTTCCAGCCCCAGCCCCACCCACGTCTCCGGTGGTGGAGGCGGGGGTGGCCACGTTGCAAGTGGCGGAGGCGGTGGTGGAGGTGGTGGGCATGCCGGTGGCGGCGGGCACAAATAGATCCACCGTCATTCGGATTCGAAGCCGGCGTTGAAAGCAGCGCTCAGGTCAGGACCAGGGCCACTTAGTTACGAAACTAAGTGGCCTTCTTTCATTTCCGACGATTCGATATTAGGATCGCTTCTTCCATCACCCTTGGAAAGTCACTTGAAGAATTCAGGTCTTCTAAGTTCAATAAACAATAAAAGCCGCCCAACTTGAATTGGGCGGCCACTAAGCCTCTTGAGTGGAAGTTATGCAGCGGAACTAGCGTCTTGCGCCGTAGTGCTTGTCACGATAGATGGCGCGCGAAGTGCGATTGAGGCGGTGGTTCAGCACAACCCGATCACGGCCTGTCAGGCGGCCATGATCTTCGAACCGCATGTGTCTTTCTTCGCGGCC
>JBEKZG010000449.1:0-3572 GCA_049510095.1 Occallatibacter sp. | reverse complement strand
CCAGCCCCGCCGCTCCGCCTTCCAGCGCCGCCACGCGCTTCTCAAACACATCGGTCGTCGGGTTCATGATGCGCGTATAGATGTTCCCGAATTCCTTCAATCCAAACAACCGCCCCGCGTGGTCGGCGTCCTGAAACAAGTAGGAAGTGGTCTGATAAATCGGCACGGCCCGTGAACCCGTAGCCGGGTCGGGCGATTGGCCTGCGTGGACAGCAAGGGTGGCAAACTGGCGCTGCTTTTCTTCGGACATCGTCGTCTCCTTCATCTTCAAATCACTGAAAGCTGTGCCCCATCGCAGTTCTATCGCGATGAGTGGGATGGTCTGTAATCTTTGTCCATTCATCGAGACTGTATCGCGATGAGTGGGAACCCGTCTGCAAAGAAACAAAACGGCCCGGATCCTCTCGGACCCGGGCCGCCTGATTCTTAAGATCGGTTGCGTCTAGCGCATGTGCGTCTCAAGAAACCCACGGACAGGTCCGCCTGGCATACACATACACATGTCCATGGCCGCGATTCCGTAATTCCCTGAGTTCCGCATTAACGGCAGTATCGGCTGTAGCAGCCGTATAAGTCAAATCGAAAGCAACGCCTTCAGGCGAGCGCTACGGCTTGACAGCTTCATGAATTCTGGTTTATCTATCCGGAAACCGTCAATTCGGGCATCCCTACAAACCCCAGATTCTCTTGACCACAAAACCAACCCTGCCGGCATGGCCACTTGAAAGCCGCGAGAAGTCGGTAAAGCGAAATCGAAACCCAGTTCAAGTCTCTCATTTCTCCGCTCCGTACTCTTCACTCCATGAGGCACCATGCGATTGCCAGCCGCAGTAAACTCCCTGTGTCTTTTTATTCTCTGCTTATCTTTCTCAATCACCGCCAATGCGGCGATAGACCAACCCGATCAGGTACTCCTGAAAAATGGCGATCGTCTCTCCGGCCGCGTTCTCAGCGCCAGCGACGCGTCTCTAGACTTGTCCACTGACTATGCCGGAACCATCACCATCGCCCGAGCCTCGATCGGCCAGGTGGTCCCCGGCAAAAAAGAAACGGTACAGCCCGCGCTGGCAACGCCGTCAGCCGCGGCCTCAACCCTCAATCAGTCTGTCGCCAAGCCTTCGTTCCCTTGCCGGAACGGCCTCATCGTCGTGCCCGATTCCTGGTCCTTCAGTCTGCGCGGTACGCCAGACAAAGTAGTCCTCGGCACAACGAGCCAGGAACAATTCGGCGCCGACCTGGATCTCGATATCTGCGAGGGCAGCATGCTCGACAAAACGCATTTAAACGCGAGCGGAAGCCATGTGCGTACTTACAAGGAGAAATCCACCGCCATAGAAACCGACACCGACCGCGCGGAACTCGACCAGCGCCATTCCTTCAAATCACCCTCCGGGCTGGCGCTGTACGGTGTTGGATATCAATTCACCAACAACTCGCTGGGCATGGCCATGGAACGCAGCGCGGGCATAGGACTCCTGTCTCCGCAGTTCAGCCACAAACTCCTCTACTACGATTTCGCGGTGGATGTCCGCTATGTCAGCGAGCATCTCGACCACTCATCCCCCGCATTAAATCTGGCCGCCGTGCGAGTCCGGCAGCAAATGAATACAGTCGGAACCAAAACCTTCAGTTGGAACGAGCAGGCATGGGTCATGCCCACCCTCAATAACATTCACGCACTCCAGGCCTTTGGCGCGGTTGGACCTTCCCTCGCCATCAAAAAGTGGCTGACCCTTGGAGTCAACGAGGAGGAGGACTATTTAGGAAATGCCCCTAAGCCCAACCGGAAAAACTATTTCGCAAGCACCCTCACCCTGACCATCAAGAGCGCTTCAGGCTCCAACTCAAAATGATAGGAGTCGTCCACGATCCTGAAGCTCACAACTAAGAATGAGAATGAGCGCTGAACGCACAGTCTCTACTCCCGTAGGGAGTCAGGAAGTTAGCCCAGGACAAGCGTAGCGCAGTCCTGGGTAAAGCCCCCAAAAACCCTCAAGCCCCGTAGGGGCGATGTGAGTGGTTCAAAATCATTTTCGAAGGAGGCAGTTGAAACCATGGCCAAGAAAAAGAAGTCCTCAACCTCCAGCACCCCCCGCGCCGCAAAGAAAAAGGCGGCGGGTGCCCCACTTGAATCAACCCACGCGGCACACATCGTCGAGATAGCCGCGGAAGTGTCCGAACCACTCGGAGCCTGCCGGTTTCCCGATGGCCTGGGTGGAACGCAATGCGCATCACCCCTCACCAAAAGCCGATGCGATGCTAAAGGTGGCGATTTCACTCCAGACGACAGGTGCGATTAGCACTCTCACACACGCCCAACGGTCAACTAAAGGGGGATTTCGATATGCATGTAAAGTATCTTTGCTGTGTATGTAATTTCGACATGACCCAGGCGGTCCTGCATGCCTGTGCTCAGGGACCTGACTTACGGCCGCTCACCTTCACAGGAATGACCCTGACCCACGCGGCTTCCACAGTGCAGTTGACTTGCCCAAACGGACACACTTGCCAATTCCCTTGCGCGGGGGCCTCCCATGAGTGATGAGCATATAGTGCGCGGAGAAAAAGCCGTGCACGGAGAAAAAGCCGTGCACGGAGAAAAGGTGGTGCACGGGGATTATGTACCGCCCGAAGTGAAGGCCCAGATCGACTCACTGCGATCCGTGTTCGATGCCAAAGCCAGCCTCGATCGCATCGACAGTTATGCCAAGTGGATTTTTGCCTCCAGCGCCATAGTCGGTGCGCTGGGTGCGGGGCTCTCCAATGCGGCCATCGCCAAGGCGCACGGTTTGAGCCTGTTGCTCTTCACGGCCGCCGTCGTATGCCTCGGAGTTAGCCTCGTAGCCGCATGCCGAAGCATTACGCCCACCCTCGAAAGCGTGCGGCTCAACGATTTTGAGAGCATGCGCAACGCGGTGAATAACCACTTCAAACAGCGTCAGAAATACGTCACCATCGCAGCAGGGTTCTATTCCGGAGCAATCCTGTTCGCCGCCCTCGTGCCATTGGTTTCAATCCTAAACCTGGGAGGCTCGGCTCGATTGACTTATTCCATCGATCCAAAGAGCAGCATTACCGCCGATGTCGTTGCCGGCGGAATGAAAAAAGGAACCCAAATCGAACTCGACATTGACGGGCAGAGTGGCCATCTCAGCCGGGGCTCCGTCATCGCGGACGCGTCCGGGGAAGGCGCCATCCATCTCGGACCAATTGCTCTCGATCCCGCAAAAGCCTCCACCATCGTCGTAATGAAAAAGGAATCTTCCGCAGACTCAAACTGGACAGAATTACAGAGAGTTTCAATCCAACCTTAGCCAACCTCGATCTGAATGCGGAGAGCCGCTGTCGATGTCCGGCGGGGTCGAACCCCTTCGGAATCTCAAAGTAAAGTCTCGGAACTTTGCGGCTTGATGCTCAATGGAGGCATTGATCCTAACCGTTCAGGGACAAGCGCCAAACCCTCAGTTACTGATTTTGTAAATCCGCGAAGTTCTTACTTATTGAGACCGGGCAGAATTCCGAGGGACTCCTCCCGCTTCGCGAAACCTGTTGAGGATAGTTCACTGGATAAA
>JBEKZG010000448.1:0-3576 GCA_049510095.1 Occallatibacter sp. | reverse complement strand
TTGTCCGCATCGCGCCGATCGAGGAAGATGTTGCTTGAAGTCTGGTGTTGAGCCCATTGCCGTGAAGGCGCTCACGGAAAGATGCGTTTCACCTGCAAAGGGCTTGCGACAGACGCAGGAATTGGGTAACCGTGTGGGTCTGGGGGTACGAGTGGAGAATCTGCTCAGTCAGCAACTCGACGACGAGTTACGCCGCCAGATGCTCGCCTACAGTCAGCGATATGACATACAGACCGGTCTGCTCAATTACCACACCTTTCAAGCGTCGCTGATCTCGCTGTTGCGAGACATAAAGCCTGGTCAACAGATCGCCCTCGTCTGGATTGACCTGATGAATCTGCGTCGTGAGTTTTCGCTCTGGGGTCTGAAAGGAGCTGAAGCGCTGATTGGACTCGTGTCGGGCGCATTACGGTCCGCGGCCGACGCAAACGCCTTGCTGGGGCGATTCAGCGGCCGCTGCTTCCTTGTCGCCATGCCGGTTCCCGAAAAGGGCGATATGCGTCGTATTCAGTTGCTCGTCGACTCTCTGCAACCGGCACAGCACGCGGATTCACAGATCAAGCCGGAAGTTGCGGCGGGCGTTGCTTTTTACCCCACTGACACCAAGTCCGTCGAAGATTTGGTGCGCTTTGCCAGTCTCGCGGCCAACCGTGCGGGACGCGCGAAAAGTTCCGCCGTCCTGAGCTTCCATGCCGGCATGAATAACCTCATCATGCGCGATCATCAACTGGAAGTCGAGATGCACAAAGGGCTCGACGGAAGCCAGTTTTGTACTTTCTACCAGCCGAAGGTGGACCTGAATACTGGACAGGTGCTGGGCGCGGAAGCGCTCACACGCTGGAATCACCCCGAATGGGGACCCATCACGCCCACGGAGTTCATACCCATTGCCGAGCGGTCCCGGCTGATCCACCGCATCTTCGAATTCAGCCTGCGTTCCGCCCTCACTTATGCGCAGCGCTGGCGCGATCTGGGCCTGTCACTGCCAATCATTTCGGTGAATGCCTCCGCGGCCAACGTGTACGCTGAAAACTTTGTCCGCACGGTGCGCTCCATTCTGGCGGAAATCCCAATTGCTCCGACCTCGCTGGAGATCGAGATGACCGAGTCGATGCTCTTTGAAGATGAGAATCTTTTCACTCAGGTCATACGCCAATTAAGGGCCCTCGGCGTCCGAATTGCAATTGACGACTTCGGCACACGCTATACGGGGTTCAATATTCTTAAGAAGTTACCGATGAACACAATGAAAATCGACCGATGCTTCATTCACGGGATCGACCGTTCCGAGGAGATGCGGGCGCTTTGCCAAACCATCGTAGCCATGGCCCGCCAATTGCGCATGCGCACGGTCGCTGAGGGTATCGAGGAGCCAGGTGAACTGGAGGTTCTGCGCGAGATCGGCTGTGAAGCGGGCCAGGGGTTCCTCTTTCAGCGCCCATTGCCGGCAGAGGCCTTCCCCGCCTTTCTGCGTGAATGGCCTGGAGGATCCAGCGCCTTCAACTTCGTCGCTCAGCACCGGCGAATAGCTCAACTTCCACTGCCAGAGACCGCGTAGTGTGTGGCGTCACGGGACTGTGACAGCCTTGTTTATAATCCAGTGGAGCGTATAGCGGTCAGGTCCGCTCGCTGGAGCAAGAGAATGACGTTTGACATCCAGGAGATCCTGGGTTTCCTTCCTCACCGCTACCCGTTTCTGATGATCGACAGAGTGGTCGAGTATGAGCCGCGCAAGCGCCTCGTCGCCATCAAGAACGTAACCATCAACGAACAGTTCTTCCAGGGCCATTTCCCCGGTTATCCCATCATGCCCGGCGTGCTGGTGGTGGAAGCCATGGCCCAGGCCGGCGGCATCATCATGATGGCCGAGATTCCCGACCGCGAAAACAAGCTGGTGGTCTTCACCGGCATTGAACGCGCGAAGTTTCGCCGCCCCGTTACGCCTGGCGACCAACTGCGCATTGAGGTCGAGGTGCTTTCGTTCAAAACCAGGGCCGGCCGCATTGAGGGCAAAGCCTTCGTGGACGGCAAGCTGGCCTGTCAGGCCACCCTAACCTGTGCCGTGGTGCCCAGGGTGCGCGAGCCGCAGCCCGCTGCCGAATCCCCTGAAGGAACCTCAGAGTGAGCGTTCATCCAAGCGCCGTCATCGCCTCCGGAGCAGTCGTTCCGGAGTCCTGCACCGTCGGCCCCTTCTGTACCATCGGGTCTGAGGTTGTTCTCGGCGAAAACTGCACCCTCATTTCCCACGTTGTTCTCGACGGCCGCACCCGCATCGGCAATCAGAACCTCATCTACCCCTTTGCGTCCATCGGCGTTGCCCCTCAGGATCTCAAATACAACGGCGAACCCACCAAGACCCTGCTCGGCGATGGCAACACCATCCGCGAGAGCGTTACCATCAGCCGCGGCACCATTGGAGGCGGCGGCATCACGCGCATTGGCTCCAACAACCTGCTGATGACCTGCGTGCATATTGGCCACGACAGCCAGGTAGGCAGCCACTGCATTCTGGCCAACGCGGCCACGCTCGCAGGCCACGTCATCATTGAGGACTATGCTACCGTAGGTGCGTTCTGCCCGGTCCATCAGCATTGCATTGTGGGTAAGTACGCCTTCATCGGCGGGGGAACCATTGTGACCCAGGATGTTCTGCCCTTCTCAAAGACCTCATCGAGGCGGGAAAACAAGGCGTTCGGCGTCAACAGCGTCGGCCTGGAGCGGCGGGGCTTCAGCCCGGAGCGGGTCAAGGCCCTGCAAAAGGCATTCCGCCTGCTGCTTGTTTCCAAACTAAACACCACGCAGGCGCTGGAAAAAATACGCGATCTGGAGGGCGACGATGTGGCTCTGTTGGCCGGCTTTATCGAGCGCAGTGAGCGCGGGGTCATCAAGTAGGGAGGCCAGCGATGTCAGAGTCAAGAATTCCGAAAATCATCACTAACCTCTATGCTCTGGTCGACGAATTGGAAATCTTGTTCCCTGAAAGAAGATTCACTTTAGATGGGCACCTTGTCGGAAGCATCGGCGAGGTTGTAGCTAAGTTTTTTTATAAGCTCGAATTGCTCCCCATAGGCAATCAAAACACTGACGCGCGAACCCTAGACGGAAGCCGCAGGACTGTTCAAATCAAGCTGACAGCAGGAGATTCGGTCAGCTTCGCGGATTATGATGATCATCCCGACCTCCTCATTGTCCTGAGGATCGACCGCAAAGCGGGGTTCAATGAAATCTACAACGGCAAATACCCCGTCAAACTTCTAGCCGAGAAGAAGCCGACAAAACGCCTAGTTAAGGCCCTTTCCCTGAGACGGCTAGGAGATGAACAATCGCATATCGAGCGTTCCCTGGATGACGAAGGTAGGATTGGACTCCTTAATAATCAATTTCCCAGAGGCAATGCATGAAGCTCGGCCTCATCGCCGGCAACGGCCGCTTTCCCTTTCTTCTGCTCGACGCCGCGCGCGCACAGGGTCATACCGTTGTGGTGGCCGCCATCCGTGAGGAGACCGATCCCGAGATAGACCGGCGCGCGGCCGCGGACACCCGCATCATCGTCCACTGGCTCTCGCTCGGCGAGCT
>JBEKZG010000447.1:0-3593 GCA_049510095.1 Occallatibacter sp. | reverse complement strand
CCGGAAGCGTAGCGGTCTGTTTTGTGTTGCCGCTTCTTGGATCAATGACTAAAACGGAAGCGGATTTGGTCCCGCCCCACAGCGTTCCGTCCTTGTTTGCGCCCAGGGTGTACAACGGGCCAAACGGCCACGGCCGCAAATGCGACAGGGCCCCGGCGTTCCCGGTGCGAAGGTCAACCCATGCTGGTCCTTTATCGGTGCCCAGATAGACGCGATCGGAGGATGGGACGATGGTCCAGACATCTGCCGAGGGCAATGTCGCAGTATCGTTCCACCCCTCCCAGTAGTCGTACCCTGCCCATTCCAACAGGCCGTCTCCGCGCGTTGCAATCCATGGGTCACCTGCCGTGTCGAAGACCATACGAACAACGCTGCCGGTCACCTGCAGACCGTTCGCCTTGCCAATGCTTCCCCAACGGCTTCCGTCCCACCGGGCAATTCCATCTTCTGCGGGAGCGAGCACCCGGCCCTCCCGGTCCTGGATAAACGCGGCGTGTGCATACACGCTGCCGCCGGTGGACCCGGGGATGCTGCGATCGACGAATCGCCTCGCCAGGGGTGGCAGCACGGCCACATAATTCCGGCCCCGGGCCCACAGCGTGCCTGCACGATCAAGAAACACGCTCTCCCAGGGAACGCTGGCAAGGCCCTGCTTTTCTCCCCATTCCTCAATCTTGCCAGGGGGCGGCCGCATACCGGCTGCTGTGTCCGGTTCCACCCACGAACAGAGCTTCTTTCCGCATCCGATCCACACTTGAACGCTCGCAGCCGGATCGTGAACCACGCTCACGCTGGAAACCTTTGCCAGGTCGGGCCGGTCCGTTACCTGGCTGCCGGAGAACACAGGGAGAAGCGAAATCATGCGGTTCTGATCATCGTGCTCCAGCCTGTAAAGTTGTGCTTCTTTCACAATCAGCAGATGGTGCGCGTCTTCAACAACAATGTCGTTCCAGGAGGCTATCGGAATGGGATCGTGCGCGGCAGCAACGAAACGGTCGCCGTCCCAGTGGTAGAGGTTTGCCAGGGTAGCAGCCCAGACGGTGTCATCAGGGGCCACCAGCACCGCGCGTACATTCAGCTCGGCAATCCCCTGCTCTGGACCGAATCGTTCAAAGCCCGCACCAAGAAAACGATAAACGCCGTTCTCCGTAGCTACCCACAGAAACCCGTGCCGGTCGGGAGCCAGATCGTTGATGGCAAGGTTCTTCAGCCCCTCAGCCTGCCTGAACGCGCGAAAGACATACTGCTGCGCCTGCACGGCGGTAGAAACTGCCAGCCAGAAGGCCAACATCCGAATTGCGCCGGATCGTGCCAAGTTTGTCCCTGTGCGCGGATCTCGCCCACGGCCCCTGCAGGCATTCATCGGCAGCTTAGGTCTGGGTCTACAGCTTTTTTGGGCATCGAAGGTCGAATTGTCATCAACCGGGGTAACAAAGCATCGCAATTAGTGCTTTTCAGGACAATTGCGCAGCTCAGGGGCTTGGCAACCGGGGACTGAAATGGAACGGTTCCGACCGAGTGACAGGCCATCACGCAGTTCCTGGTCCATCTCCACTACGAGAGGAAAGCAACAAGGCCTGTGCGAGCGAGTAGCGAGCGTCTACCGTACAGCAGGTGCTTAGGCGGCGGAGGCGATGGCGGCGGCGCGCTGGATGGCGACTACCGTGATGTCGTCGGATTGGCCAAACTGCCTGGCGGCGTCGGCGATGATGGCCGCCGGCATGGTGGAGATGGAGCGGGCGCGTTCGAATCCAAAAAGCTCGCCGGTGGGACTCTGGGCTTCTACTACGCCATCGGAGTAAAAGGTGAGACGGCCCGAGGGCGCGAGGTAGAACTGGGTGACTTCGTAGAAGGCGTCGGCGGCCAGGCCGAGCGGGAGCGCGCCGGCAAGTTCAATTTCGCGGCCATCGAGGTAAGGAGGCAGATGACCGGCGGAGGCAACGGAGACCCAGCCGTCTGAAGTGATGTGGACAACAAGGGCCGTGGAGCAGCGACCGCCGATTCGGCCAATGAGGCGGTTGTTGAGTTTGCGCAGCATCAGCGCCGGGTTGTGGGTGTCCTCTGCCACGGTGCGGATGGCGCCGATGAGGACGGAGACGAGCATGGCGGCGGGAAGGCCTTTGCCGGCGACGTCGCCGATGACAACCAGAAGGCCGCCGTCTTTGGCGGGGAGCACCTGGAAGAAGTCGCCGCCGACCTGCTGGGCGGGCTGATAAATGCAATCGACAGCGAAGCCGGGGATGGACTCGATTTGTTCGGGGACGATGATCTGCTGCACTTCGCGGGCGGCGGCCATTTCGCTTTCGAGTTCGGCCTGCTGGCGGCTCATGCGCGTGGAACGCAGCACGATGATGATGACCAGCGAAAAGTAGAAGCTGAAGCTGCCTAAGTCGAGAAGTCCAATGTTGAATACGCCGAGAGGAAATGCATTTGCGAGTTGATTGAGATGTGTGGCGAATCCCCTCAGCGGCGGGACAAGCTGCAGCAGCCCGGTGATGATCTGCTCGTAGATCACCAGGGAATAGAGCAGGAAAGGAATGAGGAGAAATCCCGCCTCTCGATCGCCGCGCCGCCATTGCCTGAAAAGCAGAAAGGGGATGACGCCGGCAAAGACAACACCAACCACGATGGTGAAAAGGGTGTCATAGTAGCTGGGAACCAGACCGTACAGGACGATCACGTCACATAAGCCGGCGGAGAAACAGGCAAGCGTGAAGCACAGCCAGAGAATCCAGCCAAACCGCCTGGGCAAAAATGCCTCAACCATGAACAACATCGCCATCAGCGTTGCGAATCCGACAATCTCGTTCACAATCCAAAGGCTCACTGGAATGTTGCGCATGTAGGAAAGGAAAAGCAAGGGCAGGGAGACGCCGCCGAGAACGCCCAGGATGAAGATCCAGAGATATTCCTTCCGCTGCCGCTGGCCGATGAAGAGTGCGAGCGCCACCAGGCCGACACCGAGGGCAAAAAGGTTCTCAACGAAATTCGGCACGTTTTCGCCGATCAGTCTGAGCAGGTTCCGCTCGGTCAGCTCGGTTTCGTCTCCGAGGGTAAGCATGGGCGCATTGAATGCGGGCGTTGTGCTTTCCCAAAACGTGCGCGGAGCCCGTGCCCGAATTGCGATGACCAGCGAGCCGGTGCGGAGTTGAGCTTGAGGAATGGGCACAATGATGCGGGCGTTGCGGGTGTAGGCGACAAACGGCTCCACGCCGCCGGACTGAATCAGCTTCTGCCCGTTTACGTAGACCTCGAAGGCGCGAGAGATGAAGAATGCCTGCAAGGCCATTTGCGTGTTGCCTGGGGTGACATTGACATGGATGCGCCGCCAGATGACAGGCGTGCTGGTGTGCGGGAAATACTCGCTCGGATGCGATTTGGCGTTGGCTGGCAGCCATTTGGAATCGTCGAAATCCGGCTGAGCCCACGCCGGGTTGTCACCGGTCTGGACGAGGCCAGCGGCGCCGATTTCGAGCGGTTCGCGCAAGGTGGTGGCGTCGACAGCCTGGGCGGTTGTGGACGGGCAGGCCGAGATGAAGAAGACGGCAATGCAAAAAGCTGTGAGAGATAAAGCGATTTGGCGCAGGCGCATA
>JBEKZG010000446.1:0-3595 GCA_049510095.1 Occallatibacter sp. | reverse complement strand
TTCAAGCCGCGCCGTGTACTTGGTGTCGAAGATATACGGGAAGCTCTCCACCAGCAGGTCGCACACCACCATGCCGATCTCCGTTGGATAGAACCGGCCCCGCGATCCGCCATGCTTCACCACGTACTCGCGGTCCTGAATCGTGTTGATGATCGACGCGTATGTCGAAGGCCGCCCAATCCCACGCTCCTCCAGCTCCTTCACCAGCGAAGCCTCGTTATACCGCGGAGGCGGCTGAGTAGCTTTCTGTTCCCGGTCCAGCTTCTCAAGCGCGAGAGCCTTCACCCCATCCAGGTTTGGCAGCTTGTTGGCCGACTCATCGTCGTCGTCCTTTTTCTCTTCGGAGACTTCATACACCTTCAGGAATCCATCAAAACGCAGCACCGAACCGGAAGCGCGGAAGTCGTAGGTCTTCCCGTCTTTTACGCTCACCGCCGCAATCTTTGCCGTGGTCACATCGAAGACCGCCGGCATCATCTGCGAGGCCACAAACCTCCGCCAGATCAGCGTATAAAGCTTCAGTTGCTCGTCGCTCAAATAGCGCGCAATCGATTCCGGTGTCCGCGATGCATCCGTCGGACGAATCGCTTCGTGCGCATCCTGCGCGTCCTTCTTTCCCCTGTATTCATTCGGCGTCTCGGGCAGATACTTTTCGCCGAGTTGCTTGCGAATCCACTCCCTTGCTCCAACCTTGGCCTCTGGCGCCACGCGAGGCGAATCCGTCCTCATATAAGTGATCAGGCCGGTTGTGCCCTCTGCGCCCAGGTCAATGCCTTCATACAATCGCTGCGCCACGCCCATCGTCCGGCGAACGTTAAACCCGAGCTTGGTGGATGCATCGCGCTGCAACTGGCTGGTGATGAAAGGCGGCAACGGCCGTCGCTGCTGCTCGCGCGATTGCAATGAAGCCAGCGACCAGCGCGCATTTTCCAGAGCCGATACCACCGCGTTCATCGCGGCTTCGCCCGCTATGGCGTTGGCGATAAACTGGTCTTTGCCGTCTTTATCCTTGCCGTTCGCCACCCGCGCCGGCTCGCCATCCACGCCGATAAACTTCGCTTTGAAGCTCTTCTCCGCCTGCTTCTCCGGGTGTAGCAGCGCATCGAGAGTCCAGTATTCAACGGGATTGAAACCGCCGATCTCGCGCTCGCGTTCCACAATCAGCCGCACCGCAACCGTCTGCACACGTCCGGCACTCAATCCCCGCCGCACCTTATCCCAAAGCAGCGGAGAAATCTGGTACCCCACCAGACGGTCCAGCACCCGTCGCGTCTGCTGCGCGTCCACAAGGTTCTGGTCCACGTCCCGTGCGTGCTTGAAAGCCTCCTGCACCGCCTTCTTCGTAATCTCGTTGAAGGTCACGCGCCGAATCTTTCTTCTCTCCTTCGCGCTTGTTCCCAACTGAAGCGCAAGGTGATACGCAATCGCTTCCCCTTCGCGGTCCGGGTCAGGCGCCAGAAAAATCTCGTCGGCATTCAACCCCAGCTTCTTCAACTGGTCCACAACTTTTTCTTTGCCCGGAGACACAATCAGCTCCGGCACAAACGTCCGCTTCTTCAGTTCCACGCCAATGTCGTTCTTCGGCAGGTCCATGATGTGCCCCACCGACGCGCGCACATCGAAGCCCTTCCCCAGATATTTTTCAATCGTCTTCGCCTTGGCGGGAGACTCGACGATTACCAGTGATTTGCTCATTGCCATCCTTATTACGTGATTACCTTGACCACTCTACCCTGTCTGCCCAGTTTGACTCACAATCCAAAGATTTCGATCCGTTCCAGGGACAAGCACATTCCTGCCCCGCTTCACCAAAGATTTTTCCCGTCCCGGAAAAACTACCCACAAAGGTTGCACCCTACCACGAAACACCGTCCCGTTTCTACCTGCCGCGTCATTTTTCTTTTCACAGCACCCATCTTTCTCACTACGCAAAACCTCTCCCGGCGGTGCAAAAGCCCCGCAACAATCCACTTAACCTTTATAGGAACTCGATTTCAGAGGAGTAGTTGCACCATACCACGCCGGACCGCGGATCAACCAGGAACCTGATCCCTGACATCCGATCACTGACAACCGTCTTTCTCACATCGTCCGCACATAATTCTTCCCCGGCAAACTCCGCACCCGGCCCGCGATCTCCAGTTCAAACAGAGCCGTAAACACCTCCGACGAAGTCAGTTGCGCCTCCAGCAATTCCAGAATCTCATCCATCTGCAAGGACGCGTCTGCACGCAGCACCTCCAGCACCATCGCTTCCTCAGGCCTCAAAGCGGGATCAGGCAATAGAGATGCGGTCACTTCCGATTTGGATTCAGCCGGCGCCATATCTTCCAGTTCAAGCCGCACCTGCGAAGGCAGCTCCTCCCACACGTCTTCCCACGTCGCCGTCAGCTTCGCGCCCTGTTTTATCAGCGTGTTAGGCGTCCACGATCCCTTGTTCGTCACGTTCCCCGGCACCGCGAACAAATCCCGGTTCTGTTCCGCTGCGCATCGCGCCGTCACCCGCGTCCCCGAGTTCTCCGCCGCCTCCACCACCAGCACCGCCACGCTCAGCCCACTCAGGATTCGGTTGCGCCGCGGAAAATTCTGCGGCGCGGGAAACGTCCCCATCGGCAGCTCGCTAACAATCGCCCCTCCCAGCGCCAAAATCTCCTCCGCCAGCTTTTTGTTTTCCTTGGGATACACCACGTCAATCCCTGTGCCCCACACCGCCACCGTAGGCATCCGCGCCGCCAGCGCTCCCCTGTGAGCACAGCTGTCAATCCCGCGCGCCATCCCGCTTACAATCAGGAGCCGCCGCGCCGCCAGATCCCGCGAAAGCATCTCCGCAATTCCAGACCCATAAGGCGAGGGATGCCGCGTCCCCACCACCGCAATCGACGGCCTGCTCAGCAGCGCCACATCCCCGCGCACCCAAAGCACCGGCGGCGGATCGTAAATCTCCTTCAGTCGCTCCGGATACGCCGCGCACCCAAACGTCACCAGCGACGCACCCTGCGCCACAACCCGCGCCCACTCCTCCTCAGCCGCCTGCCGCGCCTTCCCTTCAAAAATGAACTGCGCCGCAGCAGCCGGAAACCGCAACCCCTCCAGCTCCGTCAATGTCAGCTCAAAGACTCTGCTAGCCTGCTTAAACGCCCGCATAGCATCCAGAATCCGCTTAGGCCCTAGCCCCGGCGACAACACCAGCGCCAGCCAGGCCAGCCGGTCTTCATCCAATAACGTGCTCAATTCAGAATTTGTTTGCGAGGGATCCTGCGCAGTTGTGGTCACAGAGCTACTGTTACTCTCATTGCCCACACTGAATCGGTGATTTGCCGCACACACTCGTTCCACCAGAGCCTGAACCTGCTTCATTGATCGGATTTTGAATAGTGGCGCGAAATCAGGTCTGCCGGTCATTCAGGAGGAACAGCGATCTACTCGATGCTTGATTGACAATCGAAGTTATCCGCCTCCATCCAGATTCTCAGTGCCAGGAATGTCCGGTCGGTCTTTGTATTTTGGGTCTATGGAATCAAGCGAGTAGCTCGTAGTTACGACATGAGAAAAGATTTTCCTGCTCAGTTGGTCCTCTGAAACACCCTCGAAGGGC
>JBEKZG010000445.1:0-3628 GCA_049510095.1 Occallatibacter sp. | reverse complement strand
CCCTCGACCAGGACCTCTACCTGCGCATAGCCCCCGAACTCTATCTCAAGCGCTTAGTCGTCGGCGGCCTCGACCGCGTCTACGAGATCAACCGCAACTTCCGCAACGAGGGCGTAAGCACCCAGCACAACCCCGAGTTCACCATGCTCGAGTTCTACCAGGCCTACGCCAACTACCACGACCTGATGCAGATCACCGAAGACTTGATCGCGTTCGTCGCGCAAGAGGTCAACGGAACCACCGTCACCAACTTTAGCAGCGTCGAGATCGACCTCGGCAAGTGGAAGCGTTACACCATGCGCGAAGCACTTCAGAGCTACTGGTTGGATATCAACGGGCCTCCACCAAGCATCGACCAGTTTCAATCTGCCGAATCGCTTCTTAGTCTTCTCAAGGAGACGATTAATGTTCTTGACGAGGACTTGGCATTGATGAATGACGTAACGGAAGTGGCCGAGACCGAAAACGAGGCTGAGAGTGCAGTTGAGGTGAACTCGCGACCGGATGCAAAGCGAATCCTAGTAAAGACCCGTCAAGGCCTCGCAGAAATCGTCCAAGAGGTGAAAAAGGGAACTCCCATCGGGAAGCCCATTTATCACTTATTTGAACTTCTCGTCGAACCCAACCTAATCCAACCCACAATCATCTACGACTACCCAACCGAAGTCTCGCCACTAAGCAAAGCCAAGCCCGACGACCCAGCCCACGTAGAGCGTTTCGAATTCTTCGCCGGCGGCTTCGAGCTAGGCAACGCCTTCAGCGAGTTGAATGATCCTGAGGAACAGCACAAGCGATTCGCCCAGCAGCTAGCCGAGCGCGACCGCGGCGACGACGAAGCCCATCAAATGGACGAAGACTACGTCCGCGCACTGGCCTACGGCCTCCCTCCAACCGGTGGCGAAGGCTTAGGCGTAGACCGCCTGACTATGCTGTTAACCGGCTCAAAATCCATCCGCGACGTCATCTTCTTTCCTCTCATGCGGGGCAGAGAGCAGAGAACAGAGATCAGAGAGCAGGGACCGGAAGACAAGGAACATGTGTCAGGGATCCGGGAGCAGGAATCTATCAGTAACGAGCCGCAGCGACTGGAAGAGGAGCGCAGGCAAGATGAACTTGCACGTCTGGAGATTGAGGGGCCGGAGATCGGCACTCGCGATACATAACGCCGAAAATGTGTCACCGCCATCGCTATTACGTTCGGGCCCCGGGGTGGCACTGCACTGACCCCTGATCTCTCTCAAAGGAGTTCGATCCACCCATGAACCTATTGTTCGTCGGCGACGTCTTCGGCAGCGCAGGGCGCAAAATAGTCCATGCGCATATTGCGCATGTTCGCTCCGCGAACAACGTCGACCTTGTCGTAATCAACGCCGAAAACGCCGCCGGCGGTTTCGGCGTCACCCCGCAAATCGCCGAAGACCTCTTCGACCTCGGCGCCGACGTCCTCACCACAGGCAACCACGTCTGGGACAAGCGCGAGCTAATCGACTACATGAACTCCGTCCCCGCCGACTCTCAAGCCCATCCCCGCCGCGTCCTGCGCCCCGCCAACTTCCAGCCCGGCCTTCCCGGCCACGGCGTCTTTGAAGGAACCACCCAAAGCGGCTTCCCCTACGCGGTAGTCAACATCATGGGCCGTGTCTTCATGAGCGGCACCAACGACCCCTTCCACGCCATTAACGACATCCTCGCCAACATCAAAGCCAAAGTCATCCTGGTCGACTTCCACGCCGAAGCCACCAGTGAAAAAGTCGCCATGGGCTGGCATCTCGACGGCCGCGTCACCGCCGTCCTCGGCACCCACACCCACATCCCCACCGCCGACCAGCGCATCCTCCCCGGCGGCACTGCCTATCAAACCGACGTAGGCATGAGCGGCCCCTACGACAGCGTCATCGGCGTAGAAAAGGACCTGGTCCTGCACCGCTTCCTCACCGGCATGCCCGGCAAATTCGAAGCCGCCAAAGGAAACCCAAAGATGTGCGCCGCCCTCATCGCCTGCGATCCCCTCACCGGCCGCGCCTTCTCCATTCAGCGCATCATGCTCGGCGAGTAGCCCCAACGCGGCCTTAAGCTCGATCTGGCGCCTGTCTCGAGCAAAGGCAGGAATAACAAAAAGGGCAGCCGTGAAGGCTGCCCTCTAGTTTTCTCAGGAGCGTAAACAAATTAGGTTAGTGAGCCGCCGCCGCATGATGCGCCGCCGATGGCTTGTGAACGGGCGCAGCAGTCTTTTTCTTCTCCTGGATGAACCCATCGCGCAGCACGATTTGCGCGGCCGCCGACGTCGTGGCTGTGGCCGGAACCTGCGTGTAGGAATCATAGGTTCCATCCAGCTCCGATTCACCCTTCGCCGAGATTCCGAATTCCGGCCCCACTGCAAGTATTTCCTTGCAGCTCACCGGCTCCTTCAGATTCACAATGAAGTCCGCGGTCTTGGCATCCTTGGCGTCCTGCGTCACGGCAACCTTGATCGTTGAAACCGTGCCTTCCACCACTATCTTTGTCACTGGCTTTGTGGCGGACGGCCCAATCGCCTCAATCTTGTCCGTGTCGGCCTTCGCGCCGTTGGCCAGGATGTACGCCTTAATATCGGCAACCCCCGTACCCGGCGAAATGCTCCCGCACGCCGTTGGCGAGTTCAATGCCACCGAGTAGTCCGTCGCCTTCGCAGCCACGGTCACAATAACCTTAAGCCCTGTCGCGGAAGCATCCAGAATGGTTCCCGGAACCGGGGTCTGCTGGCCCTTCATCACCGCCCAGATCGTCTCCGCGTCATCCTTGGTGCCAAGGGCCAGAATGGTCTCCTTGTCGGAAAGCGCCAACTGCGCCTTATTGATCGAGGGGTCGGTCAACATCGTGTGAATCTGCTCGGCCGGAGTCGGCGCCGGCGGAATCTGGAACGATCCCGGAGGAAAGGTCGTTGCCTTTGCCTGGGCCTTGATGCCGTCCAGCCCGTCCAGCTTGCCGTGAAACTTCTTGTAGTAATACTCGAGTTTTGGTTCAATCTGCGCCTGGTACGCTGCGGGAGCATAGTCCCAGACCCGCGCGAAAAACCAGACTGCCTTTTGAAGGTCTTGGCCGGGACCGGGGACGCTATAGGCTGTTGCCAGTTGCAGCGTGTCCACCAGTCCCGTGGTCTTGGACTGGTCTTCGCCGTACAGCATCAACTCGTCCGTGTATTCCTTCTCCGCTGCCACGAAGTCCTTCTTCGAGATCGCGTCATCCGTTGCCAGCATTGAATGGAAATATGGATACGCGGCCGTGGTCAGCTTCTTCCAATCGTCGTCGGAAACGCCGGGCCCCTTCGTAGCCGTCAGGCCTTTGTGGGCGCGCGCAGCCCCATCGTCGCAGGTTTGCGCGTCCTGCGTCTTGCCGCACTGGGCCTTCTTGATCAGAACTGAAAAAAGGATCGCCTTCAGATTATTCGGATCAAGTTGCAGCATGCGGTCGTCCGCGCTCAACTCGTGGTCGCCGTCCTGCAATCCCTGATAGATATCCACCAGCAGGTCCAGAACCGCCTTCTTCACCACGCTCTGGGGATAGTTCGAGAGAAACTGCTCCAGGGCCGCGGCTTTGGCCTTGGGATCGCTCTGTGTGGTGGCATTTTGGTAGGCGTTGAATTCGGCAG
>JBEKZG010000444.1:0-3644 GCA_049510095.1 Occallatibacter sp. | reverse complement strand
CAAGATCCAGCCCCGCGGAATCGATGCGGCAGCTTCGCACCCGGCCTGTCTTTTCAGTTTTGACAAGCCCCGCTTCCTCCAGAACCTGCAAGTGCTGCACCACGGCCGCCAACGACATATCGAACGGCTCCGCCAGCCGTGAAACAGACATCGGCGTTGAAAGGTGGCCGGGGCTCAGCCGCTCCAGCATCGCACGCCGCGTGGCATCGCTCAGGGCATGGAAGACGCGGGCGATATGGTCACTGCGGTCGATCTCGAGCTTTTTCTTTTTATTCACACCGCGCCTCCCGCTGCCCGCCTGCGACTATCGCTCCAACTCCCCGGCAAGTTTTTCCAGCAACCTGCGCCAACCCGCCTCCCGCATTTCAGGCCCGTCGGCGCCCTCCAGGAATGCGCTCTGAAACGTGAGGACGAGGTTGGTGCCCTTTTCCGTGGGCAAAAGTTCAACAGTGCCCAGGGATATCGAGAAGCGTCTATCCTCCATAGCCATCGTGGAAGTGAAGATGATGCGCCGGTTGGGGACAATGTCCCGATACACGTTCTCGCTTTTGAGCGACAGACCAGCTATCGGAGTGCCTTCGTTGAACCGTGAAGCGTAATGTTCCTTGCCTCCCACGCGAAAGTCCATGTCATAGCTTTCGATCTGATGACTTTCGCCACCGGCATACCAGCGCCGTTTCCTGGCGGGGTCGGAAAAGGCGGTAAATACGCGCTCCGGCGGTATCGGATAGGCGCGCTCTATGACAAATGTGTTGTGCACTACGGCTTGTGGTTCCATTGTGTTCATTCCTTCCTCCAACGGGAATAGTTAAGCTACAGCTTTAGTATCTATTTGTTCCCGATAATTGTCAAGTAGAAACTTAAATATTTTTGAAGGAAAATCTAGGCAAGATTCGGTGAAGGGTGTTCTCTCAATTACTCCCGTCAATTCAGCCGCTCCCTCGTGCTAACCTCACTTAACCGCATGAGCCAGCCACTCGCCGCGACATCCAAACAAGATCCAGCAGAAATGCCCGCCGACCTGCCCCGCGTCCTCGGGCCCTCTCAGGCCACCGCCATTGTGGTAGGCACCATCATTGGCAGCGGCATCTTCCTGGTCCCCACTGAAATGATGCGCGACGTCGGATCCTCCGCCTTGGTCTACCTTGCCTGGATCGTCGGCGGCCTACTCTCGCTCTTCGGCGCCATGACATACGCCGAGCTGGGTTCCATGCTTCCCTACGCGGGCGGCGAATACGTCTACCTTCGCGGCGCCTACGGCGACACCACCGCTTTCCTCTACATGTGGACCTGGTTTGCCGTTGCCAAGCCCGCCTCCATTGCCGCGGTCACCATCGGCCTTACGCGCACGCTGGGCTTCTTTCCAGCTTTTCACTGGCTTGAGGTTCAAGCCATCGGAGGCCCGGTTCCGCTGCTCTGGTCCCAATTTTTCGCCATTGCCGTGACCTGGTTCATCACCGGTCTCAATGTTCTGGGGATCAAGAAGGCGGCCGATTTTCAGCTCGTCTTTACTTCGTTGAAAGTGGTGCTCATCCTCATAGTCGCTGGGCTCTGCTTCGCTTACGCCGCCGGCTCTTTCTCCAACTTCACCACCACGCTGCCTCACGCGGTTGGCGGCTTCGGCGGATTCATGGCCGCCCTCATCGCTACCCTCTGGGCGTACGACGGGTGGAACGACCTGACCATGGTCGCCGGCGAAGTGCGCCGCCCCGAGCGCAGTCTGCCCATCGCGCTCATCGGCGGCCTGCTCATCGTCGGCATCCTTTTCATGGCTACCAACGCCGCCATCCAATACATCCTGCCTGCCACGCAGATCGCCGCCAGCGAGCGTCCCGCTGTCGCCGCGCTCTCCGTCGTCGCCGGTCCCGCCGGAGCGGGTTTTGTTGCCGCCGCCATGGCCCTCAGCATCTTCGTTACTCTCAACGGAACCGTAATGTCCGGCGCGCGCATCCCCTTCGCGGCCGCGCGCGACCGGCTTTTCTTCCGCCAGTTCGCCCACATCCATCCGCGCTTCCAGTCGCCCTCCACATCGCTCATCGTTCAGGGACTGCTCTCGACCGTCCTGCTTCTCTTCCTCAACAAATTCAAGCAGTTTTTCGATCTCGCGATCTTCGCGGAGTGGCTCTTTTACATGCTCACGGCGACGACAATCTTTGTTTACCGCCGCACCCGTCCCGATGCCGCGCGCCCCTACAAAGTGTGGGGGTATCCGCTGCTGCCGGGCCTCTTCGTCGTCTGCGCCGCTGTGGTTCTCATCTCGAGCTATGCCAGCAACCTGAAAGGCTCGCTGCTGGGATCAGCGCTCATCCTTCTCGGGCTACCGGTGCTCTGGTTCGTGCGCAAGCTTTACCCTGGGCCATCTTCACCGCTGGAAGGGATGTCTGAATGATCACCGCAGGAAGGAAAAATGAGGTCTATTGGGGCGAAGGTAACTGGATCATTCTCGACATTGGCTTTGCTAACAACCGGCGAAGCTGCGGAATTGCAATCGCAGATGAGTCACCGCGAGTGTTGTTCTTTGGAGAGGCCAGAAAGGAAATCGTAGACGCGGTGATGCAGCAAAGCGGCACGACGAACCTGGTAATCGAGGCTCCGCTTTCAGTATGCTTCGACGTCAATCGGAATCCCAAGGGTAGAAAAATCGAAAAGCGAGATTCCAAAACTCGCTATTGGTACAACGGTCTTGGCTGTGCTGTGATGACAGCCGCGATGTACCTGATTCGAGATATCCACGAGGCAACCAAGAACAAACCTTGCGCCGATGTACGCCTATTTGAGGGTTTCGTGTCATTCAAGGAAGACGTAAGCGATCACAACCGGGATGTCCTTGCCCTTAGAGAGGTAGTGATGAACTCGCTTAAGCATCAAACTTCAATCTACAGCGCGAATGAGCTAAAGTTCTGCGAGAGCGACGAGATTCGCAGCGCATTCTGCGTAGCGGGCTTGGATTGTGGCGTCCCTGCAGTAATCGCTCCCCCTCTTCATTAATACGGGCAGGTTTGCTCCTGCCAGTTCAACCCCAGCCCTCCCTCAGACGCCGAACGTATTCATCCGGATCTTCCCCGTTGGCCAGATGAGCGCCAATACCTCGTAAATCAAGTAGATCCTGCAAATGCCTTCGCGAGGGCGTAGCGGGTTCTCGCAATGCCGCCGTGCCCAAAGCGCACTCGCCGTCATCGGTCAACGGCTGCTCTTCTCCGTCCGTACTATCGTCGTTGTCCATAAAGTCCTTTCGGATTTTCCGCCAACCACTTTCTCATTACATCGGCCGGTAGCTCCCATCCCCCCACGGCACTTCCACCCACACCGAACATACCTTGATGGACATGGAAATCCTCACCACACCTGCATTCGTCCCAGGGACCACTGGCGTGACAATCGCCACTGCGTGCCCGTGCTCGTCCGCGACCACCTGCGGCGTATGCGTCTCTGAGCCGGACACGGTTTGCAGCGGCACCGCTGAACCGGGTACCAATCCATCGATATAAACCAGGATTCCCTCGCCTTCAGGGAAGCCCAGCCTCGCCTCAATCCGGCAATTTCCGTTCTTGCTTTCCACCGGGAAAGGAACCACCGTGCCAGGAATAAAAACCTTCCCATCCGGGCTCACCAATATGTAGCGAATCGGCTCGCCGCGCGCGGCT
>JBEKZG010000443.1:0-3679 GCA_049510095.1 Occallatibacter sp. | reverse complement strand
CCACAGCCTCCGGGCCTTCGCCGCGTCCATATCGGCAAAGGTCATCCGGGGGGGCACCAGACCGCCTTCCCCAGCGCCTGAGTCTTGCCCGCCCAAGTCTGCCATTCTCCAGAGGTCTTCAAGCTCATACAGCACAGGCTCGACCCTAACCGCACCACTGGCGGGAATACTGAAGCGGATACGGCTGCCTCTTTGGACTCCAAGGCGCTTTCGCAATTCCCTGGGCAATGTTACCTGCCCTTTGGAAGTGACCGTCGCTTCAACGGCGGTATCCGTCTCTTGACTGCTTGATCCCATAATTCACCCTCCTTACATTATATGCGATATTGCCTTACTTCTCAATCAGACCAAACGACCGCTGCAGCCCCCATAGCCCGCTACATCCCGCTGGTAACGCTATCAGCTATAATTCGCTCCGCGAAAGGTCAGGCCTTCAACATGCGGACGAAATCCAATCATCTCGCCACATCTCTTCTGGCGCTTCTTCTCGGGTGCGCATCTCCGGCGCTCCTCGCGCAGGCAACCCGAGAGCCAGTAAATCCCCACGCCACCCCAGAAGCCCGCGCCCTGCTCGCCTATCTCGATTCCATCTCCGGCAAGGCCACCGTCACCGGCCAGCACAACTACCCCAACGAAGGCTCCCGCTGGACCGACCTCGCCTACGACCTGACCGGCAAATATCCCGGCCTCTTCGGCCAGGACTTCGGCTTCTCCGCCGGCGACGACAAGGACTCCGTCCTCTCCCGTCCCGCGATGATCGAGGAGGTCAAGCGCCAATATCAAAACGGCGCCATCATCGCCCTGACCTGGCACGAGGTCCGCCCCACCGACGACGAGCCCGTCACCTTCCACGACAGCGTCCAGGGCCACCTCACAGACTACGAATGGCAGCAGCTCCTCACTCCCGGCACGCCACTCAACAAACGCTGGTGCGCCCAGGTCGACGTCATCGCCGGCTATCTTCGTCAGCTTCGGGACGCCCACGTTCCTGTCCTCTTCCGCGCCTATCACGAGATGAACGGCGGCTGGTTCTGGTGGGGCGGCCGTCCCGGGAAAGACGGCTCCGCCGCGTTATATCGTCAAATATTTGACCGCTTCGTCAACGTCCATCATCTCGACAACCTGGTCTGGGTCTGGAACGTCAACGCGCCCGACCCCGGCTGGCCCCCAAGCGCCGAATATTACCCCGGCCCGCAATACGCCGACGTCGTCACCATGGATATCTACGGCGAATTCAAGCAGGAATACTACGACAGCATGATCTCCATCGCCGCCGGCAAGCCCATCGCGCTGGCCGAAGTGGGCGGGCTTCCCACTCCTGAAATTCTCAACCAGCAGCCCCGATGGGCCTACTTCATGTGCTGGAGCGAATTCATCCGCACCGGCAACCCGCTCGAGAGAGTCATCTCCGTCTACCACGCCCCGCGCATGGTCAATCGCGACGATCCAAGATTGGCCGTCCCCATGGCAGCCATCCGCAAAGCCACCACCGATCGTATCGGCGTAGAGCCCACTCCCGAACCAGTCTCACCCGGCGCATCTCCTGAGGCCAAAGCGCTCCTCAACCAGCTAGCAGCCGCATCCGGCCAATCCATACTCAGCGGCCAGGAAAGCGATCCCACCTCGCCTGCCGCCGCCACTGCCGCAGTCGTCCAGGCTACCGGCAAGCAGCCCGCCATCTTCGCCTCCGATCTCGGTCTCGTACCTGCCGGATCGACCCTGGCCGAGACAAGCAAAGCAATCGTGACCCAAGCCGTCAGAGCCCACTCCGCCCATGCCCTGGTCAGTCTCAGTTGGCATCCCGCCCGCCCCACGGACGATTCCCCAGCCACCACGAAAAACCAGCTCACCGACTTCGAATGGAACGATCTGCTCACGCCCGGCACCGCCCTCAACCAGCGCTGGCTCCAACAAGTCGATGGCACAGCGGAAACCCTGCGCGACCTGGAGAAAGCCGACATCGCTGTCCTCTGGAACCCCTTTCCCGAATCCAACGGCGCGAATTTCTGGTGGGCAGGCCGTAAGGGCGTTCACGGCTCCGCCGAGCTTTACCGTCAGCTCTTCGACCGTCTCGTCAACCACAACGGCCTGCACAACCTGGTCTGGGTATGGGAAGCTGCGGCACCCGAATTCCGCCCCGGCGCAGGTGCCACAGGTCGGGGAATGGTCAGCGACTTCTTCCCCGGCTATCTTTTCACCGATGTGCTTGAAGTCCGCCTGGCTCAGCTCTCCACGCGCTTTCCCGCCAGCCGTCTTCTCTCCGAATTCGCTCTGGATAAGCCCATCGGCGTAGAACTATCTGGCGATCTCCCGGCCCCGGCGGCCCTCACGCAAAACTCAGGCTTCGCCTGGTTCCTGGCTGCTCCGCCTGCCGCCACTGCCGATTCCGGAACCCGTACCGAAGCCCTGCGCACTCTGTACGCCGCCCCGCAGATCCGTTCGCTCCCAGCGCCGCAATGAGGCCCGCAATCAGAGTTATCCTACCGCGAACGGAATCGGATTGAACGCGGCTCCGCCACTTCTGCGTGGTAAAACAATAAGTTACAGCAGGAGCAGGCGCCCCCAGTGCCCAACGCCGTCAAAGTTCTAATCGTCGAAGATGAACCCCACGCCCTGATGGGGCTTGCGGAGTTGATCTCCGGCTGGGGTTACCTTACTGAGACCGCATCCGACGGCATCCAGGGTTGGGAAAAGGCCATCGCGTGGAGCCCCGACATCGTCGTCACCGACCTGAAGATGCCACGCCTCGACGGCATCGGCCTGCTCACGCGCCTCGCCGAGGAATCCTCCGGCCTCAGCGCCAATATGGCCGTGGTCGTGCTCACCGCCATGGGCTCCATCGAGCTGGCGGTCGACGCCATGAAGCTGGGCGCTTACGATTTCCTTCAAAAGCCGGTCGATGCCACTCGCCTGCGCACAATTCTGGCCAACGCAACCCGCCAGCGCGACACTCAAATTGAACTTGAGGTAGCCCGCCGCCGCCTCCGTGAAACAGGTGTATTGGGCGCTCTGGTGGGAAAGTCCCGCTCCATGCGCGAGATCTTCGGCCTCATCGAGCAGATTGCTCCTTCGAATGTATCGGTGCTCATCACCGGCGAAAGCGGCACAGGCAAAGAGCTGGTGGCACGCACACTGCACTCCCTGAGCCCCCGCAAAGCGCGGCCTTTTGTCGCCGTCAATTGCGCCGCCATCCCTGAAACACTCATCGAGAGCGAGATATTCGGCCATGAAAAGGGCGCATTCACTGGCGCTGTCGAGCGGCGAGCAGGATGCTTCGAGCTCGCCTCCGGCGGCACGCTGCTCCTCGACGAGCTGGGCGAAATGCCCATCGGCACGCAGGCCAAGCTCCTCCGTGTTCTTGAAGAGCGCAAAATCCGCCGTCTCGGAGCCCGCAACGAGCAGGATGTCGATGTGCGCGTCCTGGCCGCCACCAATCGCGACCCAAGCCAGGCCGTCGCCCAGGGACAACTGCGTCCCGACCTCTTCTACCGCCTCAGCGTCTTCAACATTCATATGCCGCCCCTCCGCGAACATCTTGAAGACGTTGCCCCCATGGCCGAAGCCATGCTCGCCGAGATGAACCAGAAACACAGCCGCAGGGTCTCCGGCATTGCGCCCTCCATGCTGGACCGTATTTCAACCTACGACTGGCCCGGCAACGGCCGCGAACTGCGCAACA
>JBEKZG010000442.1:0-3698 GCA_049510095.1 Occallatibacter sp. | reverse complement strand
CCGTTTCAAGCTTTGGCAGTTCGGCGGTACTGGCCATGATTGCGAGCCGACCACTGGCAGTAACTAATCGCCCGGCTGTCTGAATAGCTAATTCCATCCGATCAACGGCGCGAAGGGTTACGCAATCGAATTGGACGGTCAGCGACTCGGCGCGCGCAGCGTGGACTCTGGCAGAGATGCCGAGGGTACGGATCGCCTCTTGAAGGAAGGCAGCCTTCTTCCCTTGAGACTCAGCGAGCGTAACCGCAATCTCAGGCCGGCAAAGGGCGATGGGGATTCCGGGGAAGCCAGCGCCGGAACCAAAATCCAACAGCGTGGATATTCCTGCGGGCAAAGCGCGGGCGCAGACGATGGACTCCAGAAAGTGCCGGGAGAGAATGGCATCCGGATCCCGAATAGCCGTGAGGTTGAGGCGAGTGTTCCAGTGGAGGAGGAGACGGAGATACTGCTCGAACCTGGCGGCCAACTCAACCGGAAGCGGTTCGAGCCCGGATTCTGCCAACAGAGAATTGAGCTGTTGCGCTGGGGCAACTTCAGACATGGCGGGCTACGGCGCCTTCACCTAGTTGTTGCTGCTCCCACGCTTCCGCCTCTTTGATAAAAGTGGTGAAGATGGCTCTCGAAAACGCGCTCTGAATGTAGGTGCGCTCGGGATGCCATTGAACCGCGACAACAAAATGGCTAGGCGAATCCAGTTCCACGCCCTCAATCACGCCGTCTACCGGAGACACTGCGCTCACCAGAAGATTATCGCCTGGAACACGAATAGCCTGATGGTGGCTCGAATTGACCCTGGTTTCCGAGGGGGGGCCTGAAGTGGGATCTGACAGATCAATAGTGTGAAGAATTGCCGCCAGCCTTGACCCCGCCGCAACGCTCACAGGATGCGCTTCAACCACTTCCCGACCCGGACTGTGATTTACCGGCGTTTGCAGATGCTGAACCAGCGCTCCGCTGCGCCAGACATTTACCGTCTGTGCGCCATGACAGATGCCAAGAATTGGCTTGCGGAGGTTGAAGGCGTCCTGGAGAAGGAGTTCGTCGACGGCGGTCCGTGCAGGGTCCGCCTCGCCGCACTCGGGGATTCGGTCTTCACCATATCTCTCCGGGTCAACGTCGTACCGACTTCCAGGGAGCAACATGCCCTGCACGCCGGCGAGCAGCCTGGCCACGCGGTCCTGGCGCTCATGGAGCGGGATAATGACTGGAATTGCGCCGGCTGACTGGAGGGCTGCGAGATACGGCGGCAGCGAGCGCTGGTTGTAAACGGAATCACTGCTGGGCTCGGGTATGGCGATCTGGGTTGTCATATTGGCAGAATCAGTGTAAGGCCGGGTGGGTAGATCGCGGAAGCCGGATTTGTACCAAGGCTGGCCGTTATCGCAATGCTAACCCCACTGGACCAATCCTTTTGAGTCGTCGACCAATATTACATCCCACTTCTCAAGCATGGGCATCAGCAGATTCTCAAGCTCGCTCTTCCAAAGCTGGCCTTCGTAGAACTGAGCCTTCATGGGCCCGCGCGATGCGAGATCGGGAAACCCGCGCATGAAGAAAAACGTGTCGGGATCTTCGATGCAAAGCAGCGGACCGAGAATCTTCATCCCGATCTCTTCATGCGCGGGAATGGATTTGGTGCGAAAGATTTCAAGGAATTCGGCGTGCTTCCCAGGCTTGGTCTTATAGGTGCGAAGCTCGATGATCATGAGCGACCTCTGGGTTTTATATTCGCCTTATATTCGTCTATTCGCAATAGGGAATTTTCAGGCCATGGAAATGACGGGCTCCGCGTCTGCCGCCTGAAATTGACCGCGCAGCTCGCCGATTGCGTTGCGAATCTTCCCGGTAAGCTCATCGGCCTGACGCAAGGTCATTCCGGTCGTGTCGATGGGCTCACCGGCGGCAACGGTCAACTCTCCGGGGTAGAGGTGGCGCGTGTGGATTGGCAGCAGATCATAAACCCCGCTGAGTGCGATCGGCACGACAGGGACCTGGGCACGAATGGCAAGGTAGGCGGCGCCTGAGAGAAAAGACTGCAATTCTCCGCTGGGAGTGCGTGCGCCCTCGGGAAAGACGAAGAGCGGCATTCCGGAGCGCAGAGCCTTGACGCCGAGGCCTAGGCTGGAGAGCGTGGAGCGCGGGTTAACGGTGTCGATGGGGATTTGGCCGGACCGATCCAAGTACCATCCTATGAAGGCGATAGGCCAAAGTTCCTTCTTGGCGAGGATGCGGAATTGGAAGGGTAAGGAAGAGAAAATGACCGGCGTATCCATGTAGGAAGTGTGGTTGGAGGCGTAGACGGCGACGGGGCACTTGCGCAGGTTCTCCGCGCCGCGGACGGTCACGGTGCAGCCAGCACCCCAGACAAGGCCGCGGGCCCAGAGGCGGGCAATGTAGTGCTGACCGCGACCGGATTTGTCGATAAAAGAAACCAGCAGCGACAGCGAACCGCAAATAATAGTGATTACGGCCATCACCGGGATGTGAATCACGTTGGTCCGCCAACGGTAGAGCCGCGGCAACGGACTTGGCCGCCGGCTCACGAATCCCTCTCCGACGCGGCAAAGGAAGCTTCAGCCAGGAGCAGAGCTTCAGCAAGAAGCAGAGTGCGCGCTTCACCGACCAGGTAAACGGATCCAGAGATCACAATCTGACCTCCTATCGCATTTTGCCTGGCGAGCTGAAGGGCCTGTCCTACCGATTCCGCGGCGACGGCCGGCGTGCCGGTGGACATGGCCGCTGCAAGCAGATCGCTGATAGAAGCTGCCCGGGCGCTATGGATGGGCGCAAAGATGACCTGGTCAAAGAGCGGGAAGAGGATTTGCGCCATCTCAGCGACCGGTTTGTCACGCAGGCAGCTGAATACGAGGCATCGCCGAGGCTCTTCACCCCGTAACCGCGTTAGCCCTGATCGCAGTGCCCATGCCCCGGCGGGATTATGCGCTACATCGAGAATCCAATCGAAGCCGTCTCTTTGAATGCGCTCAAGGCGCGCCGGCCATTGTGTTTTGCGGATTCCCTCGGCGATGGCCCTGGGCGTGACCGGAAAACCGTGCTTGGTTGCCAACTCCACCGCTGCGGCGATGGCCAGGGCCACGTTGCGATGCTGATGCGCACCGGAAAGCGGAGAATCGACTCGAATGGTTGCGTTGAGGGCTTTTACTACGTACGGTGCGGCGTCGCCGGCGCCGATTGCAGGCATATACAACGCCGCGTTAATGCCGCGCACGCCCAGCTCGGTGGCAACCTCGCCTAGAACCTGGTTGGCCTCAGGGTGCTGCGGGAGAGTAATCAGAGTCCCGCGAGGGCGCAGAATGCCGGCCTTTTCGCGGGCAATCGCGGCGATGGTAGAACCCAGCCACTCGGTGTGATCGAGAGAGATATCGGTGATGACCGAGACAAGCGGATCAACGATGTTGGTGGCATCAAGACGGCCGCCCACGCCAACTTCGAGTACAGCGATGCCGACTCGCTTTTGAGCGAAGTAAAGCAGGGCTTGCGCGGTGAGAATTTCAAAGAAACTGGGGAGTTGCGGGAGTTGGCCATCGAGGACCAGTTGCTGGGCGGCATCGTGGACGCGGAAATAGAGGGCCGCAAACGCATCGTCGTCGATCTCGGCGCGGTCAAGGCGAATGCGTTCATTGACGCGGGCCAGATGGGGCGAGGTGTAAAGGCCAGTGCGCACGCCGGAAGCTTTG
>JBEKZG010000441.1:0-3700 GCA_049510095.1 Occallatibacter sp. | reverse complement strand
TCGCTGCCAGCCTGGCTCGCGTTGAGGAACTCGGCGGCAAAACAATCGTGCCGCCCGTCCCCATCCCGACCGGCACATTCGCCTGGTTCGCCGACCCCGAAGGCAATATCGTCGGCCTCTGGAAACCGAACTGAGGACTACAGTATCTTCTTCCCAAACGCCGAACACGCCAGTTATACAGCCAGGTCGCATCCGATTTTGGTTAGGCCAATTGGTTGGCCTATTGCTCAAACGGTTACCAGCCCCGAAACCGCGAATTGCCCCTTGACCTTCGGGTGAATAAAGGGCGAAAATCTTTGATATTATGAGTTCGGAATTAAAGTTCGACGAGATTGGATACTGGTCTGAGATCAAGCTTGCCATCCTTGAGGAATACGCTAGACCCTACAATCAGATCCTGCTTTCGCAAAAGCCCAAACTTCATCCAATATACATCGACGGTTTTGCAGGGGCGGGACATCATAAAGCCAAAGGCTCGGATAGGGTTATTGAGGGAAGCCCAGCGCGTGCGCTTGCAGTCGAGCCGCCCTTTGATTTTCTCCATTTCGTCGATATTGACGGGGCACGTGTTGCGGAACTGAAGAGGTTGTCGACTGGGAAATCAAACGTTTCTGTGTATCACGGAGATTGCAACGAGGTCCTCGTCAACCAAGTTTTCCCGAAAATCCGTTATGAAAACTTTCAGAGAGCATTATGCATCCTTGATCCATATGGACTGCACCTGAATTGGGAAACGATCCGGACTGCAGGAGAATCAAAGGTCATTGAGATCTTCCTAAATTTCCCCGTCATGGACATGAACATGAATGTCCTCTGGCACAGGTCCGAGCGAGTAACGGAACTTCAGCGTGACCGAATGACAAGATTCTGGGGAGACAATTCATGGGAAACTGTTGCCTATCCCACTACTCAAGGGTTATTTGAGCCGATGCAGGCAAAAGCCACGAACGAAGAAATTGCAGAGGCATTTCAAGAGAGGCTTAAGAAGGTCGCGGGTTTCAACTATGTCCCCAAGCCTATGCCGATGAGGAATACCACGGGAGCTGTGGTGTACTACTTGTTTTTTGCAGCCAGGAACCCGACTGCTGCCAAAATTGTAAGGGACATATTTGCCAAATACGGACATCGTGGAGAGCTTTTGAATGGCTGAACATTCTGCAATCGAATGGACCGACGCAACGTGGAATCCCGTACGCGGTTGCACGAAAATAAGCCCCGGTTGCAAGCATTGCTACGCCGAAGTTTTCGCAGAGCGTTTCCGCGGTGTAACCGGCCATCCCTACGAGCAGGGCTTCGACCTCCGTCTGGTTCCGGAAAAACTCGCCGAGCCGCTTCGCTGGCAGACTCCCAAAATGATCTTCGTCAACTCCATGAGCGATCTGTTCCATGACGACGTTCCGGATGATTACATTGAGGCGGTCGCGAAGGTGATGCTTAAGGCTAAATGGCACACTTACCAAATCTTAACGAAGCGCTCGACTCGAATGGCTGGCCTTTTGCGTGGCCGACTTGGCTTTGCCGCTGTAGCCTCACATATTTGGTGGGGCGTTAGCGTTGAGAACAGAAAACACGGGCTAACCCGCCTGTCGGAATTGCAAGATGCTCCAGCTTCAGTAAGATTTCTTTCCGTTGAACCTCTGCTGGAGAGTCTAGGACGTGTGAATCTGAATGGCATCCATTGGGTAATAGTCGGTGGAGAAAGTGGGCGTGGAGCGCGACCCCTGAAAAGGGAATGGGTCACTTCAATTAGAGATCAGTGCAACGAAGCCGGCGTGCCCTTCTTTTTCAAACAGTGGGGCGGAGTGCGGAAGAAGCTTGCAGGACGAGAACTTGACGGTCAAACCTACAACGGCTTTCCCGCCCGCGAGCTACAACCGGTCTCACCGGTTGCCGTGGCATTGCAATGGGCGAGAGAGATTCAGCAGGAGTATACCGAGAACCGCAATGAGCTCCTTCCGGTTTTGGCCTAGCCGTTACAGTATCTTCTTCCCAAACGCCGAACACGCCAGCTCCACCGCCAGGTCCGCCGTCCGGTTATGCTCGTCGATCACCGGATTCACTTCCACGATCTCAAAGCTCAACAGCCGTCCATGGTCGGCAATAATCTCCATCGCCAGGTGCGCCTCGCGGTAGGTCGCCCCGCCCCTCACCGGCGTACCCACTCCCGGCGCATCCTCCGGGTCAATCCAATCCATATCCAGCGAAACGTGGTATCCCGCCGTCCCCCGCCCTGCCGCCCTCAGCGCCTCTTCCATTACCGCCCGCATCCCGCGCTCGTCAATGTCCCGCATCGTGTATACCTCGGCCACTCCCGCGCGCCGGATATTCGCCCGCTCCGCCGCGTCAATATCCCGCACTCCGATCAGCACCGTATTCTCCGCCGCAACCTTCGGCGAATAACCAAAAATGCTGCCCAGTAGCTCAGGTCCCAGCCCCAGCAGCGCCGCCAGCGGCATCCCATGAACATTCCCCGAGGGTGAAGTCTCCGGCGTGTTGATGTCCGAGTGCGCATCCATCCAGATCACTCCGACCTTCTCCCCCCTCCTGCGATAAAACTCCGATACACCCGACACCGATCCTGCCGCCAGAGAGTGGTCCCCGCCCAGCACCAGAGGCGTCATCCCTTCTTCCAGCGTCTTCACCACAGCCTCGGCTGTGCGCGTGCATGTCTCCGCAATCTCCGTCAAATACCGCGCCGACTTATCCCCTGACGCTCGAGTCTCGGCGATCTCCACGCGGATATTGCCCCCGTCGGTCACCTGGTGGCCCAGCGCCTCAAGGCGCGCTTCCAGGCCGGCCACGCGCATCGCCGACGGCCCCATGTCCACCCCGCGGCGGCTCGCGCCCATATCCAGCGGCACTCCCATCACGCGAATGCGCCGCGTAGGCAGCGCCTGCGTTCCGCTGTGCGAAAACAATGAATCGCCTGCTGTATTTGCGTTGCCTTCCTGCATGCCGGTGTCTCCTTGCAGCGAGTCCCGCCGCGGCCCCTCTAACCTGGATCCCCGTGCGGACCTCGGGGAAATTCAAACAGCTCCACGGTTACGTTTGGGTATTGGTATAACCCCATCTAATGGCCCAAAAGAGCTATTAGATCGAATTCACATAAGCGTTAGATTGGTACGCATCGATTTCAGGCTCTTTTCCGCTTCGGGTAATTTCACGTAAGAAACTGAACGTGATCGATTTACCCAATGCGCGAACTTAGCCGGGAACTACCGTTAGGTACCGAATGGCGCCTACCTGGTTGCTTTGGCCGTCGAAACCAGGCGCCTTTGCGACGACCTCCTTCACCGTTCGGAATTCGACCGGCTTACCGGCATTCACAACCGCTTTTCCCTGGAAAAGTACGTCGACGCCCTCATTGAGGAGGCTCGCGGCAACGCCGGCATCTTCGGCTTGATCTACATCGACCTCGACGATTTTAAGCGGGTCAACGACCTTTATGGCCACCGCGTGGGAGATCTTTATCTGCAGGAGGTAGCCTTGCGCATGAAGCGGCAGCTCCGTTCCCACGACATGCTGGCTCGCCTCGGCGGCGGCGAGCTTGCCGTGGTGTCCGTGGTTCGCAGTCGTGCCATCGTCAGGGAGGTCGCCGGCCGCTTGGAGCGTTGCTTCAACAACCCGTTTACCGTCGACGGGTACTCACTGCGTGGCTCGGCCAGCGTCGGCCTGGCGCTCTATCCGCGGGATGGCCTCA
>JBEKZG010000440.1:0-3722 GCA_049510095.1 Occallatibacter sp. | reverse complement strand
CCTGAACCTGCTCAAAAAGGAAACAACTTTCAAACGCGGCATCAGAAGCAAACGGCTCAAAGCCGCCCGCGACCAAACCTATCTCCTTAAATTACTGGACATTTGATATGCGTCGGCCCTGCTTACCCTTCAGGTGGATTTCAAGTAAGATCAAGGACGCGCCAAAGCGACTTTGGTTCTCAAGCGGAGCAAGAAATGGAAGTGAAGGGTGCAACCCTTTTGTACACATTGGCTGGCCTGATGATCACGTTCGCTGGATTCTCGGCGCTCTTGTTCGTTGTCCGACAGGCCGCTGGAGCGAGGTTGTCACTGCTGGACAGATACCTTGCAAAAACGGCGATGACCTACATTTTTGTATTGACGGCTGGAGCGCTGCTGCCGGCGCTATTTGCGCTCTTCGACGTTCAGGATGAGTGGATTTGGCGAGGCTCCGGCATGCTTTTCGGACTACCAATGCTGTCTCTTCAGGTTACCTATCCGAGCCGCCGGCGCAAGGTGGTCGGCGAAGGACCGCCGCCCGCAATATTCGCGGTCCTCGTTGTGCTCGGTTCGGCTGTAACACTGGCGATGCTTGGCTACGTTTCAGCGGGCTTCGAATACCGTGCCGCAGCTTACATCACGGCGTTGACGATCGATTTCTTTACCGTCATTTTCGGCTTCGTGACTGCGATCGAGGTCGTTATGCAACAGCCAACGGAAGTGCCGGAGCGGGCCGGGCTGAATGATGATGAATCGGACGAGGGGCCTGGTCCCGCTGTCACTCCCAGCGAAAGACCTTTGCAGAGAGAGCCGTGAAGATCAGGAACAAAATGACGAGCGCTCCTACATCCCCCAGGTGGGGCAGCCAGCCGTCGCCGTTCCAGATGCCGTTGAGCAGGTTGACTGCGTAGGTGAACGGGATTATGCGCGTGATGGCGCTGAAGACTGGCGGCAGGATTTCCAGGGGGAAGAACAGCCCTGAGAAGGCGACCATGGGATAGAGAATGATTGCGCCGAGGGGCTGGGCGAAGCGCGCGGTGGGAACCATGCTGGCGATGAGGAAGCCGATGGAGAGGATGCTCCAGGTGCTGAGGAGCAGCGCGACGGTGAACGAGAACCATGGAACGTGGACGCCGGGCGGGAAGTAGCGCTTGCCTGCGAGGAACATTAAAACCATGGTTACCGCGGTGAGTATCAGCTTGACGACTACGTGCGCGGAGAGGATGGTCTGCGGGCGGAGGGGCGTGGCGCGGAGCCGCTTGAGGATGCCGCCTTCGCGATAGATGGAGATGATGGTGACGAGCGAGAGCACGGTGCTGACGGAGATGAGAATGGACACAAGAACGGCGAGATTGATGTGGGAGTAGCCGCTGAATGGGGATGAGGGCGTTGCAGGTTTGAAAATGGCAAAGTGTCCCAGAGCGACGAAGAGCAGAACCGGGACGATGATGGTGCCGAATGCGCCCATGGGTTCGCGCATGAAGACTTTGATCTCGATCCACGTCAACTTCCAGAGCCCACGCAGCATGTGTTTATTCCTAGTCGCGAATGGAGTGGCCGGTCAGCTTGAGAAAAACATCTTCAAGGGTGGGGAGAACGGTGCGGAAATCGGTGACGCGAATTTGATTTTCCGATAGGGATTGAATGATCTCGGTAACCAGGTCGTCGCCGCGGCCCCGGATCGTGTAGCGGTGGCCGGCGCTGGTGACGGACTCTACGCCGGGGATGGCCTGGAAGTGTTCCGCCGCGGATGGGTTGAGGGTATCCAGAATGACGGTGCGCTCGGGGCAGTGGCGGCGCACGAGGCTTTCCGGTGTGTCGATGTCGATGATGCGCCCGTGCTCCATGATGGCGACGCGGTCGCAGAGGCGTTCGGCCTCTTCCATGAGATGAGTTGTGAGGAAGACGGTCTTGCCTCGCTCGCGGATGCCGCGGACGAGGTCCCAGATGGCGTGGCGGGCCTGCGGATCGAGGCCGGTTGTTAGCTCGTCAAGGAAAACGACTTCGGGATCGTTGATGAGGGCAAGGGCGATAAACAATCGTTGCTTCTGGCCTCCGGAGAGGTTCATGAACCAGGTGTTGCGTTTTTCGGTGAGGCCTAGCTGCTCAAGCAGATGCTTGCCGTCGACGGATTTTTTGCCGTAGAGCGATGCCCAGAGATCGACCGCTTCCCAGACTTTGATCCGCTTCTGCAACTGGGCTTGCTGAAGCTGCACTCCGATGCGGTGCTGGAGCTGGTAGACCTGACGGTAGGGATCGAGGCCGAGAACGGTGATGTTGCCGCGGTCGGGCTTGCGGAGGCCTTCGATGCACTCCATGGAAGTGGTTTTTCCCGCCCCGTTGGGCCCGATGAGGCCGAAGATCTCGCCCTGGTTTACGGCGAAGGAAGCCTCAGCTACGGCAACGGTTGCGCCGTAGGTCTTGCGGACTCCGGAGACTTCAATTACTGGAGGCATGATGGGTTTCTTAAATATTGCGAGATCTCGAGAGCTCGAAAATCTGAGGGCCTGATGCGGAGTTTATATCACGGGGTGGCGTGGGATTCTGAATGCCGCGTGCATTCTGGAACAAACCGAAAAAGTCCGAGTGCGGGCCGGGAGGCCCACACGACAGCCGACCAGGAGGTCGGCGCTACCTGTATGCGAATCAGCTCCAAGGGGTCAGTCATTTTGAAGCTGGCGTAGAACTATGACGATGGCGAGGGACGTGAGCACGCTTGCAAACGCGAAAAGAAAGACGCTGGAGTAGCCGTAGAGGCCGATGACCTCGCCGGCGATGGGGCCGGTGAGGAAGAAGGAGACATCGGCGAAGGCGGTGTAGACACCGAGGGCGGTGCCACGATTGTTCTCTGTGACTCGCTTAACGGCTTCGACGCCGAGTGCGGGAAAGACGAGCGAGAAGCCGAATCCGGCGAGGGCTGCGCCGGCCAGGGCGAACAGGGGCGCGGGCGCACGCCAGAGCAAAATTAGTCCCAGCGATTCGACGGAGAGGCAGGCCATGGCCACGCGGAAACCGCCGAAGCGATCGATGGCGCGGATGAAAAGCAGGCGCGCGAGGATGAAGGCCACGCCGAAAGCGCTGAGACAGAGGGCTGCGCCGTCCCAACGCCGGCTTACGTAGAAGAGGGTTACGAATGTGGCGAGAACGCTGTAACCGACACCGCCGAGGGCGAGGCCCATGCCATGCGGAGCGACGCGGCCCAAGACGTGGGTAAAAGGCAAGTGTTCGCCCGGCACGACCAGGACCGGGCTTTTTCTGAAAGCGACGGCGACGCTGATGGCGCCGATGAGAATGGTCAAGATTCCGATGGAGGCCAGGCCCCAATGTGAATCGAGGATGACGCCGAGGGGAGCGCCAATGGCCAGTCCGCCGTAAGTGCTGATGCCGTTGAATGAGATGACCTTGGCGGTGTATTCGGGGCCGGCGCTGGTGATACCCCAAAGCGTGGAGCCGGTGGAGCCGAGGCTTTCGCCAACACCGAGGACCAAGCGGCTGAGAATGAGGATGGAGATGCTCAGCCAAGGAGTTTGGATGAGATAGGCAGCGGCAACGAGCAGGACGCCGCTTGCGGTGCAGATTGCCATTCCCCAGAGGACCGATACCTTTGCGCCGGCGCGGTCGGAGATGCGACCTGCCCACGGACGGCTGACGAGGGTGGCAATGTACTGAATGCTGATGACGAGTCCGGCGAGGGCAGCGCTGAAACCCATGCGGAAGTGTACGTAGGGTGGGAGGACCGCGAG
>JBEKZG010000044.1:0-12702 GCA_049510095.1 Occallatibacter sp. | reverse complement strand
TTTATCTTTTTCAGACATTTCTTCTGACGCGATGTTTGCTGATGCAGGCCGACTTGATCGATCACCTTTTCAATTCGAGCGAAAAACGCTTGGCGCGCACCCTTTTGCTCCTTTCGCAACTTGGAACCGGAACGGAAGCGACGATTGAGTCTACTACTCAGGAGACTCTGGCTGAGATGATCGGCACCACGCGTTCGCGGGTCAATTTCTTTATGAACCGCTTCCGAAGACGCGGATACATCCAATACAGCGGCCGTGGCGAAGCAGTGACGGTTCATCGATCGCTTCTCAACATTCTTTTGCAGGATTGAGCCTTTGTTCTGCTCTGGCAGGCTGCGACAAGCCTCAGAGCGGCCGGGATTCCGTGAATTGGATCAAACAGAAACTGTTCCTGAGCCTTCGAGGTTGGTAGGCAACACGGGTTTTTGCCTTTGCAATCAGAAAGCCGAAAGCGTCTTTCCGGCTTTCTGAAGCCGGTACTAAATCGCCGTTACCGCGAAACGAGGGATGTTGCCGATTCCCCGGTCCGGATGGTGAATTTCAAAGTCCTGCGCATGAAAAGCGAAAAAAAACTCGTTTCTATAGGTAGCTACACACCAACTCAACGGTGTTGGAAAGCATCATTCAATCGAAATAGCGGCGCCTGTTCAGGCCGCGGCGAAGGATCGATCGATGAGAGAAGACCTTGCAAATCGTCAAGTCAGCGCCAATGGTTCCGAGCCGCCAAGAAACTGGTTTGCGGTCTTTACTGCGCCGCGGCACGAGAAGCGAGTGGAAACCCATTTTTGTTATCGGGAAATCGAGAATTTTCTCCCCCTCTATAACAAACAACGCGAATGGAAAGACGGATCGAATGGGATACTTCATCTCCCGTTGTTTTCAAGTTACATATTCGTGCGGATCGGGTGCGGCGAGCGTGTTCGCGTATTGAAGGTTCCGGGAGTGATATCGATTGTGGGCGGGGGGCCGCAGCCGTTGCCCGTTCCCGATTCCTACATACACTTCCTTCGCGAGGGACTTCGGCATGGAAAAATCGAGCCGCATCCCGATCTTCCCGTAGGCGCGCGCGTCCGTATTCGTTCCGGAGTGATGGCCGGGATGGAAGGCACTCTGCTTCGCAGGAAAAACAGCCTGCGCGTCGTGCTCACGCTGTCAATGATTATGAAGAGCGTGACGATTGAGGTAGACATGGAAGACATTGAGCCGGTTGTCAGGACGGCGCATGATACCCCGGCCGGATGCGAGGCTATTTGTTGAAGAGTGCGGCGTATTCCGATTTCGGGGCGTGCTCCGAAGCGGATGCGCGCCGGTCCTTCAACGGATGCGTAAGTTCCGAACCTCGCGCGCTCGTCATTTGAACAAGACGCGCATCCCGCAAAGGTCAGCACGCCACGGCATCCAGAACGGCATCTGTTGGCAGACGATCGGCGAGACAACACCGAGAGCGAGCAGGACATGATGAAGAATAAGACCGAACTGCTGGAGCAAGGCGGTTCATTGGAAAAGGGATTTCAGCTGGCTTACCTGATTACCCAGGATAGGGGAATCGCAATCGATGTTCTGGCCCGAGCGGTCGAGAAGCTTTCGGTTCAATGCCGGCAGGAGAAGCGGCGAATCTACTGGCGATACAACCACTCATGTCAAAAGATCCGTCGTGTTACCCGACAGGAACTGGACGCTTTCCAATGGTTAATTATGTTCGAGTCGGAGTCCCGCGAAAGGGACCAGGAGCAAAAAGCCAGCCAGTCGCTGCGGGATATGATCGTCCGTTACATCAAGCATTTAGTTCAGATTACGACATCCATGTCATCTTTCTACGTGTGCGTCGGCGTGAATCGGCTCCTGTACAGCTATTCGACGACAGAGACGCAGGCAGCCTTTGAGCTGGTCACAACGCATTTTCCGGGCGCGGATCAATATCGCAGGGCCAAGAAAAGGCTGAGCAGTCAACTTAGCGAACGCTTCGGGGAATTTATCGAGATCGTCGGCACCCGCCATGGGGAGTTACGATTCAAAACGTTGGAAGATCAGGACCGGTGGCAGGATCTGGTCGAGGAATGTCTTTCGATGTTCTCTCCGTGGAGCACAGATGGATGGTGCGAGCATTTCGATCCGAAAAGGGACGTCAAGCAGGGAAGCTGCCTGGCCGGGGGAGGGGGCGGCCCGGCCGAGCCGGATGCACAGGAAACTATCTACTGTCACATGTTTATCGAGCCCGTATGCCGGCGAAATCTGTTGGCGGCGTTATCGCTTTCTTCTCCAGAAGCAAGACTGGCTTTGCCGAGTTTTGCCATGAAGGAAGACAAGGATGGAGATGGCGGGAGAGATGTCCAACTACGACGAGCACCAAAGCTCACCGCAGAAGAAACGGCGCTGATCGCGGGGCGTGTGAATGCCGCTTACGCGCGACGACAGAATTCACGTCCCGGTTTTCTGGTGGTTGTTGTCGATGGACAGGAACAGGCGCGATTTGACCTGTCTGTCCCTTGCCGACTGCAAATAGAGTTGCGAGAGGGCGCCAAACTGATTGAAATTCGTGGAGAAGACGAAGACGGTGAACTGCTTCTTGGAACCCAGCTCATTTCCCACGCAGACGGGGTGTTCGAGTTTTCAAAGTCTTTGCTTTCCTTCAGCAATGGCCGGGCAAGGCTGACGGTTTCACCTCTTCAACGCTTCGCCGAGGAAGCCAGTGCCACGCTGACTGTCACTTTCCGGCGAAGGTTCAGAATGTCTTGGAGTTACCTTGCCAGAGTCTGGCGTTCGATTCGGAGCACATCGGAAGAGGCACGATGTCGATGTTATTTCCCAGTTGCCGAACCCTCGAATGCAGTTCATAAAAAATCCGATAGAGCCACACATCTACATTCGCGTTTGGTGTAGAAGGGTTCTACCGAAGTTAGTACTCATCACTCCTGAAGACTCGACGGTCAACTTCCCCTTCCCACTCAACCCGTAGCGCAGAAACAGCCTTTTCCTGCTTTCTCAAAGACTCAATCTTGTGGAAAAGTCCTTTCCCAAGTGAGAAAAGCGAAGCTATGTCCGCTTCGCGGAAGTAGCTTTTTCGACCGACTTGAATCCCTTGAAGAGTTATAACGCGTACGCATGTTTCGAGAGGCTGGAAGAGTTTGACCTGAAGTTATGTAGAGACGGACACCGGCATTGGCAACCGAGCAGGTGTTCGCGCTACGATGTCCACGGCGCGATGTTCAGACACTCGCCTTGATAAAGTTTCGCCATCATTAGGTAACCGAAGTTATTTGGCTTGCTCGCGCGGATGGACGGGGGTATGATCGAATAGGAGCGCTGATTATCTCGCGCGAGTCCGGCGCCATTCTAGCTCAAGAAGATAAAGAATTGCCCTGGTCGAGAGTGTTCGGTCGGGAGCCAAAGGTATGCGGAATGGGGATCGGGTACGTCTTATGATCGCCGGGGCCTATCCAGCCGGCACTTGCCAGTCAAGGGGGACAGCGTGAAATTCATCGGACAGGACCTTCGCTACAGCCTTCGAGTTTTGCTCAAGTCTCCCGGATTCACAACCATTGCGGTCATAACGCTGGCGCTGGGAATTGGCGCAAACGTCGTGGTTTTCGGTGTAATGAACGCGCTTATCCTGCATCCGCTGAATGTGCCGCACGCAGACCGCCTCTATCAAGTCGAGCGCGGCAAAGATAAGGCGGGGAATCAGTCTTATCCGGATTATCTGGATTTGCGGGATCGCAATCGAAGTTTCGACGATCTGGAAGCGTATGACGGGACGGTGGCGGGGATAGATACCGGTGGAGATCCATCCAGCGCATGGGTTGAACTGGTAACCGGAAACTACTTCGACGGATTGCGCCTTCATCCTTTCCTCGGTCGCTTATTTCACGCCGCCGATGAGCGTGGTGCTGACAGCGCACCGTACATCGTTCTCACTCACGCTTATTGGCATAGTCATTTTCATGACGATCCTGGGGTGGTGGGCCGTGTAGTTCAGGTCAACAAGCATCCATTCACCATTGTGGGCGTGGCTCCGATCGAGTTCCACGGAACGATAGTGTTTTTCTCTCCGGATTTCTTTGTGCCGATCGTCAATCAGGATCAGTTGGAAAACGAGAACGATCTTGACCGGCGCGGGAAGCGCTGGATTTTTTCTGTGATGGGACATCTGAAGGAAGGGGTCACTCCGTCCCAGGCGATTGCCGACCTAAACTCGATCGGCGCGGAACTGGAAAAGTCCTACCCCAATACCGACAGCGATATGACTTTCGCGCTGGCGTCTCCAAGTCTTTATGGCGACGAAATTGGTACTCCCGTAAAGGCATTTATCACCGGGTTGATGGCGCTGGCTGTTATGATTCTGCTGGCAGCCTGCACCAATCTGGGGAGCCTTTTCGCGGCGCGCGCAGCCGACCGATCGCGCGAGGTTGCTTTACGGATTGCGCTTGGCTCCAGCCGCAGCCGCATTTTGCGTCAGCTCTTGACCGAGGCAACACTAATTTCCTTGCTTGGAGGCGCGGTAGGGTTCACAGGCAGCATTGTGCTACTGCGCGCGCTCAGCAAATGGCAGCCGTTCACCAGATACCCTGTCCATTTGCAGGTAAACGCAGACGTAAAAGTATATGGGCTGGCGCTGGTTTTGACTTTGGTGAGCGGTCTTCTTTTTGGAGCAGTTCCGCTGCGTCGAGTTCTCCGCGCCAATCCATATGACGTGATCAAGGCCGAATCAAGCGGCAGGTCCGGCCGGTGGATTCCACTACGCGACCTGCTGCTGGTGGCGCAGATTGCCATCTGTGCTCTGCTGGTCACTTCCTCACTGGTTGCGGTCCGCGGGCTGATGCGGGCACAGAACAGCAACTTCGGCTTTGAACCGCAGAACGTAATGCTTGCGGATGTGGATTTAAGCATGGCCGGGTACAGCGGCGACCAGATTCCCGCAATGCAAAGGCGAATCCTCGAAGCCATGCAGGCGCTTCCAGGGGCGGAGACCGCGGGGCTGGTTAACCCGGCGCCGCTTTACGCGGGCTCGGCCAAGAGCCTCGTCTTCACCGACCGGACCGCGGATTTGAAGCCGGTCAACGCCGCAGCCCAGACTTTTGTTTACAAGATATCTCCGGACTATTTTCACGCCGCCGGCACAGCACTTTTGTCCGGAAGAGATCTGACGTGGCACGACGATAAGGGTGCGCCGCGCGTAGCGGTGGTTAATGCGGAGTTTGCCCGCAAAGTATTCGGTTCGCCCACCGGCGCACTGGGCGCGCACTATAAGTTGCCAGATGGAACGCGTATTGAAGTGGTAGGTATTGCGGAGCAGGGCAAATACGGCAGCCTCGCCGAGGAACCGAAGCCAGCAATGTTTATCCCTTTCCTACAGTCGCCGTCGAGCGAGACATGGGTTGTGGTGCGTTCGAATCGCGATCCGAAGCAAATGGGGCCTGCCATCATCAGCACAATCCGGAATATCGATAGCGGTCTACCGATTTATATCCAGACCTGGGTCAAGGAACTAGATCACCCGCTGTTTGCTCCGCGGATGGCGACTTATTCGCTGGGCGCGCTTGGCCTGATCGCCGCTATGCTGTGCATCACCGGCGTGTTCGGAACGGCCGCGTATACGGTCAGCAAGCGGCGCAGGCAAATCGGGATTCGCATGGCCCTGGGCGCTCAACGTGTTCAGGTACTACAGGCGGCTCTGGGGCGAGCCTTCAATATGATATTCGCGGGATCGGCGGTAGGATTGATCCTTGGACTTCTGGCGAGCAGAGTGCTGGCTTCAATTGTGTATCAGGCGACATCTCGAGATCCGCTGATACTGGTTGGGGTTGTCGTTGCTATGTCGCTGCTGGGGCTTATTGCCACATGGATTCCAGCGCAACGAGCGCTCGCAGTCGACCCATTGATCCTGCTTCGCGAGGAATGAGCCGGGGCGTGCACCGGTTGAGATGCGTCTTCGTATCCACGGATGAGAGCCGCTTCCATGTGTTTTGCCAGGTTTAGATTTTGCCGAAGAGTCTGGCCGCACTAAACTGGACGCGATGACCATTGATTCACACATCAACTTTGCGTGCGTGTGCGGGCCGTCGCGTTCGACGGGTATTTCGGGACACGTCGACAACATGCCAACCGCGAGGCTCTTCACCGCGGCCCTCCATCGCAGCAATTCGCGAGTAAATACGCAGACGATCGATCACCGAGAGCCGGTGTCGACGGCCGAGTATTCAGTAATTTCCGGGAAGTAAACCGCCTATCTTCGGCGAGGATCGACCCCCAATTGCCGGGCTCTCCCACGGTTTCGTGCCGGTGCATTCACCCCTAGCAATCCTAATAAGAGATAAGGCATGCCGCATTCATCGAGAGGCTGGTTCCTTTACGTTGCCGCGCCCGATCAAGCCGGGCAGCGGGGCCAACTGGTACAAGAAGAATTTGAGATTCCGGATCTGGCAGCAGGAGAAGTGTTGGCAGAGCCTCTGTTTGGGTGCTGGGAAGGGAACATGGACCACGGCCTCTCCCGCAGGCCCATCGATATTTGCAGGGCTCGAGGCGAGGAGCGGGTGATTCTGGGAAATGCGGGGGTAGTTCGGATTGCAGCGATCGGCGCTGAGGTACACCGTCTCAAACCCGGACAGAACGCAATTGTCTTCGCTTCTTCCGTGACCGACCGGTTTGGTTATCCGGAGCGAATGTTAGGTTACGATGCGCCCCAAACGATGGGATGTCTGGCGACCCGCATCAGGATAAAGGAACGAGAACTCGTTCCCATCCCCGAGGGAACGCGGCATTCACTGACCCAATGGGCGGCGTTTTCAGTGCGGTATGTGACCGCATGGTCCAACCTGGAACTTGCTCTTGGAACCTTCCGCCTGCAGGTGGGAGTTGACGAACTCCCGGATCCGCACGTGTGGGGCTGGGGCGGCGGAACCACGCTGGCTCAACTGGAACTGGCACAACGCCGCGGCTGTCGCGCAGTTATGGTGTCCGGTCACCCGTCGCATCTCGAACAGATTGGCAGGGCTGGAATTGCGGCAGTCGACAGGCGCCAATTCGGGCAGCTCTATTTCGACGAAAAAATCTATTCGGAAGACGGCTCGTTCCGGCGCGCCTACGCACAGGCTGAACGGCTGTTTCTGCGTGAGGTGGACGAACGAACAGGCGGGGAACGAGTGCAGATTTTTGTGGACTACATCGGCTCCCCTTTTTTCCGCGCGACATCCAAGGCGCTGAGCCGGGAGGGAATCATCTGCACGGCGGGTTGGAAAGAAGGAATGAACATCACTTATCTCAGGGCGGTCGAGTGCATTGAGCGGCATCAATTGATTCACACCCACTATGCGCGTTATTCGCAAGCCGTCGCGGCCGTGGCCTATGCCGAAGATCACGGTTGGATGCCCCATGTTGACGAGCGTATCCACAACTTTGAGGAGATCCCGCAGCTGGCTGAACGATTTCGCCGCGGCGAGACTGGCTACTTTCCTGTCTATTCGGTAAATGTGCTGTGATTCAAAAGAACACTTCAAATCGTGAACCGGTAGCGATCGTTGGGATCGGGTGTCGATTCCCAGGGGCGAAAGGGCCGCGTGAGTTCTGGCGGCTGCTCGCCGATGGGGTGGACGCCATTTCGGAAGTTCCAGCTAGCCGTTTTGATATCGACGCTCTCTATGATGCAACTTCCGGCACCGAGGGAAGGATTTCGAGCCGCTACGGCGGTTTCATCTCCGATGTGGAGAGCTTCGATGCGGCGTTCTTCGGAATCTCGCCGCGCGAGGCTGCGGCAATGGACCCTCAGCAGCGGATACTGGCCGAAGTTGCCTATGAGGCGCTGGAAGACGCAGGACATCCTCCGAATCGAAAGGGAATGTCCGGAGCTGGAGTGTTCCTGGGCATCATGTCCGACGATTATCTGCGCCACACCTATCGCGCGTCCGACCTTGATATGACCATCGCAGCGGGTGGCGCGCGCGGGACGGCGGCGGCTCGAATCTCGTATGCGTTTGGCTTCCAGGGGCCCAGCCTAGTTGTGGATTCCGACAGAGCTTCTTCGCTCACAGCATTACACCTGGCTTGCCAGAGCTTGCGGACGGGTGAATGTACGGTGGCGCTGGCAGGTGCGTGCAATCTTATTCTCAGCCCCGAGCTTTCGATTGCGTGTTCCCGTTCAGGCATCTTATCCCCGGACGGCCGCTGCAAATTCTGCGACTCGCGCGCCGATGGCATCGGCAGGAGCGAAGGCTGCGGAGTTCTGTTGTTGAAGCGATTGCCAGACGCGCTCGACGATCGGGACCGCGTATATGCCATCATTCGGGGAAGCGCCGTCAGCAACAATGGCAATTCGAGCATGGAATTGATGCGTCCTTCCGCGCAGGCGCAGGAGCGCTTGTTGCGAGCGGCGATCGGGGATGCGGGCGTGGAGCCAGGCGACTTTCTCTACGTGGAAGCGCACGGCACTGGAACGCGTGTCGGCGACCAGGTTGAGATAGAGGCGATGGGATCTGTTTTTGCAGCAAATCGTCCAGCGGCGAGGCCTTGCCTCATCGGTTCGGTTAAGACCAACATTGGCCACGCCGAAGCAGCGGGCGGCATTGCAGGTGTCATAAAAGTCGCGCTCGCGCTTCACCACGGGCTTATTCCGAAGAGCCTGCACTGTGAACAAGAAAACCCGAAACTCGCGCTCGGGGAGCGTGGTCTTCGTGTTCAGATGGAGACCGGGCCGTGGCCGCTTAACGATGGAAAGCCAGCGCTAGCAGGTGTAAGCGCTTTCGGACTGACGGGTGCGCTAGCGCACGTGGTACTTGAATCTCCGCCCAGCGAATCGGAAGCGATCGCAGCCATCGCGGAGCCTTCGTTCCATTTGTTGCCCGTCTCGGCCAGGTCAGGTTCGTCTCTGGACGCTTTGGTCCATAGCTACCGCGGATGGGTGGAATCACCGTTGTCCGCGGAACAGTTGGCGCGGCTTTGTCACTCAGCGAGCGTTCATCGCCAGCACCACCCGCATCGTAGCTGCTTTGTCGCCTCATCCTCGGTAGAGCTGAGTGAACAGTTGGACGCCTACCTCAGGGGTGAGGGATCGTATCCGGGCGGCCAGGGATGTGCGATGCCTGGCAAGAGCACCAAGGTGGCGTTTATCTTTCCGGGACAGGGGGCACAACGGGTGGGAATGGGGCGAGAATTGCTGGCGCGGGAGCCGGTATTTCGCCACACAGTCGAAATGTGCGAGGAAGCGATTCGCGCGGAGGCCGGCTGGTCCGTTCTTGAACTTCTGCAAGACGATGGGCCGAATGCCCGGCTGGAGGAGATCGAATATCTGCAGCCGATGCTCACTACGGTGATGGTGGCGCTGGCAGCGCTGTGGAGATCGTGGGGCATTGAGCCGAATGCGGTACTCGGGTTCAGCATGGGAGAAGCATCGGCAGCGTATGTCGCGGGGATGCTCGATCTGAAGGACACGATGGCGGTTGTGTGCCGCCGCGCGCGCCTGCTGAAGCGCCTGCGTGGAAAGGGCGTAATCGCCTCAATTCCCGTCTCGTTTGAAGAGGCGGAAAAGCTGCTGGTTCCGTACCGACCCCTGTTATCGGTGGCAGTGGTGGCCGGCCCGGCAAATACCGTTCTTTCCGGCGATCCTTCAGCTATGCAGACTTTGGCGGAGGAACTTGAGTCTCGAGGAATTCCATGCCGCTTCGTAAAGTCGGATGTGGCGGGCCACAGCGCCCAGACCGACGCCCTGCTCGACGAGTTGCGGGCAGAACTGGGAGGGCTGACACCGCATCGAGGTTTCATTCCCCTGGCGTCGACCGTGGATGACACATATGTCGGGGGAGCCGAGCTGAATGCGGACTACTGGGCGCGCAACCTGCGCCAGACCGTGCTCCAGATGGACGGCATTGCTCGACTCCTGCGAGATGGTTACACCTCGTTTCTTGAAGTGAGCCCACATCCGGTTGCGTGGAACCCGGTTTGGGAGACGATACGACACTTTGGCGCCGACGCCGCGGCTGTTGCATCGCTGCGACACGATGAGGGAGAGCGGGAGGCTTTGCTCAAGGCTGCCGGCGCGCTGTACATCCAAGGTGTCTCGCCGAATTGGGAAGCTCTGTTTCGCGATGGGGAACGGAGATTCCTGCCCCTGCCGACGTATCGCTGGGAGGATAAGCCTTGGTGGTTCAACGAAGCCCGCGGTGAGCTCGCCGTTACAAAGGGGGCGCCGGTTTCGGCTTCAATCGCCTCAGCGGAGGGCCACGCCAACACCCGCTTTCTCGACGACTTGAAAAGCACACCGTCCGCGCAGCGCCGCAAGCTCCTGAGAGAGCGCTTGCAGGGCATGGTCGTCCGGATTCTCAGATTGCCGAATCACGAGGAGGCTGACTTCTGCTCACCACTGCGGCATTTGGGATTGACGTCGCTCATGGCGACGGAGTTCGCACTCGAGCTTGAGCGTACCCTCAAGTACCCTTGCTCCGCCACGCTGGTGTTCAATTACCCAACGATTGAGAAGCTGGCCGATCATCTCTTATCCGAAGGAATTACAGATTCTATCCCGGCTTCCGAGACAGTTGGGAGCCGTGAGGCTGCAATTGATTCTGCTGTTGCCGCGTTGCTTCCAAGTATGGGCGCGGCGTCGCAGACGGCGCCCGCGACGCAAGCCGTCCAGGCAGGACTAGCGGAGCCAATTGCCATCATCGGTGTTGCGTGCCGCTTTCCTGGCGAAGCCATGACTCCCGATGAATATTGGCAACTGCTTCGAGGCGGCGTGGATGCAATCACAGAGGTACCTTCCGACCGATGGAACATCGGTGACTACTACGATCCGGACCCCGAGGCGCCCGGCAAGATGTACTCACGATGGGGCGGCTTTCTGAATTCGATCGATCGCTTCGACGCAGCCTATTTTGGGATTTCTCCGCGCGAGGCGGCGGTGCTGGATCCTCAGCAGAGGATGCTGCTCGAAGTGACGGTAGAAGCTCTGGAGAGCGCCGGCGAGGCTCCCGATCCGCACAAGACTTCCAATGGCGGCGTGTTCGTGGGAATCATGAACAACAATGACTTCGTCAGCGTCAAGAGGACCGCAACCGATCCCTCGCGGCTGGACGCGCACGATAGCACAGGACAGGCAACTTCGGCCGCCGCGGGGCGTCTTTCCTATGCTTTGGGTTTCCAGGGACCCAGTATGGCCGTGGATACGGCATGCTCCTCGTCGCTGGTTGCGATTCACCTTGCCTGCCAGTCACTGCGCTCAGGAGAATGCCGAATCGCCGTAGCCGGGGGCGTGAACGTGATCATTGCTCCTGAAATCACGATCTCTTTCTGCAAGACCCGGATGTTGTCGCCAACGGGACGGTGCAGGACCTTCGATGCACGGGCGGACGGCTACGTGCGGGGGGAAGGCTGCGGCATGATCGTTTTGAAGAGATTGTCAGACGCCATTGGCGATAAAGACAATATCCTGGCCATTGTTCGCGGCAGCGCCGTGAATCAGGATGGGCGCAGCAGCAGCCTTACAGCGCCAAACGGCCTCGCGCAGCAGGCGCTGGTGCGGCAGGCCCTGAAGATGGCGAGGGTCAGTCCCTCGGAGGTGGATTATGTAGAAGCGCATGGAACGGGCACGGCTTTGGGCGATCCGATTGAGCTTGAGGCCCTGGGCGCGGTTCTTCGAGAAGGACGAGATGCGCGCCATCCCTTCCTGGTGGGCTCGGTGAAAACAAATATCGGCCATCTCGAATCGGCTGCGGGAGTGGCCGGATTGATCAAGGTAATTCTCGCTCTTCAGAACGAGGAGATTCCGCCTCATCTACACCTGCAGGAGATGAATCCGCATGTCTCGCTCGCTGCCTGCAAGGCTTCTGTCCCGACCCGGCTGACGCCCTGGCCTCGAGGCGGGAAGCGACGTGTTGCCGGCATCAGTTCGTTCGGGTTCGTAGGCACGAACGCTCACGTGGTTGTCGAAGAGGCGCCCGGAGTAGTTGCCGGGAAAAAGGTGGGCCCGCGGCCGGTCCATCGCCTTTTGGCGCTTTCCGCGCGAAGCCCCGAGGGGTTAAAGGAGCTCATGGGGCGATACAGCCGACTGTTGTCGCGGCGCTCAATCGATATGGACGATTTGTGCTACACGGCCAACAGAGGGCGTGTTCACCATGAAGTGCGAGCTGCAATAACATTTTCGAACTCCGAGGTGCTGCGGGATAAACTGAGCGACTTATCGGGCAGCACTGCAGCCCGGCTGGCGGCCAGCCCAGCATCAGCTGCAAAGATCGGTTTCCTCTTTACGGGCCAGGGATCGCAGTATCCGCACATGGGTCGCAAGCTATTCGATGTTGAACCAGTTTTCCGCGGAGCTTTTGAGCGCTGTGCCGAGATTATGGATCCCCTGCTTCAGACACCCCTCATCTCGCTCATCGGCCACGAGAGCCCCGAGATTCTGCATCGGACCAAGTTTGCTCAACCAGCACTCTTTGCACTGGAATACGCGATCTATGAACAATGGCGCTCCTGGGGCGTTGAACCCGCTATGGTGATGGGCCACAGCCTGGGTGAATACACCGCCGCAGTTGCGGCCCAGGTTCTGACTCTGGAGCAGGCGGCCAAACTGGTGGTTACCCGTGGCCGCCTGATGGATTCGCTTCAGGCCACGGGGGGATCGGCGGCGGTTTTCGCAAGCGAAGATTTTGTGAGGCCATTTGTGGAGCCCCATCGGAAATTCGTGGCGGTAGCTGCCGAAAATGCTCCGGAGCGCGTCTT
>JBEKZG010000439.1:0-3743 GCA_049510095.1 Occallatibacter sp. | reverse complement strand
GACGTGCTCATCCCGTCTAACGCGTCGGGATGGGATATCAGAAATTGCTCCAGTTCCTGAGTCTTCATATTGAGTGCGGGCAGGACAACGATTAGCTGTACTCGCCCGCAGGGAAGCGCCACAGCTTCGAGTTTTTCATCTCTTAGATGGGGTAGCTTTCTGAGTTCGCTATCGATCCGCAGTACAGTTCTCTTTTGTCCAGATTCCAGTCGAAACTCTCCAGGGGTCGGACGGCTCTCCATGAAGAGTTCCTCCCAGGTTTGTCGCATATGGATGCCTGAGCTGAACCACACTTGGTCGAGCGGAGACACGCTGGGGAGTGAGCCCACCCGCTCGCGGCTTTCCTTCAGATCGGCCGCCGAAGGGATTTTGTCGCCCGTATTGACCAGTTGAAGGCCGAAATTCGCCGGGGCGTTTGCTACGAACCGCGGATCAAGCAGCGGCAGGCCCGTCTTCGGAGATCGATATAGCAGGCGGTTTTCGATCCACAATGTTTCAGGCTCAACTTGTTCGGGTATGCCCCGGAATTTCGGAGTCGGTCGCGGTTTGTCGTCCAACGCCGCCAACATCATTTGGCTTTGAATGCGAATATCGGGGTATTCTCCCCATCCAAATAGCTGGTCGAATTCTTGTCGGGTTACCCCATCAACGCTGTAGGTCTGGATTGCCCCAAGCAGGATCGTAAGAGAGAGCGGAGCCACAACGAGGTTCTTGTCTGGCGCCTCAGAGTGCGCCTGTTGGAGCAGCCGGGTTCCAAATCTGTCATTTGCCTGGAGCAACACCCGCAATGGGTCTTCCGGGTTTTGCTGAGCGGCAGCAGACGTCATGAAGATCGAGAACAAGACCGAAATGGCGAGGCACGAGCGGGATTTCGGAGACATCACGAGATGATATAGCGAGCCCATCAAAATTGCTGTCAGGCGTTGTAGGTGGTGCTGGAGACTCGGCCGCCGGTGCCGGTCCAGTTGGTGTGGACGAATTTGCCTCGGGGCTGGTCGACGCGTTCGTAGGTGTGGGCGCCGAAGTAATCGCGCTGGGCCTGGAGGAGGTTGGCGGGGAGACGGTCGGCGCGGTAGCCATCGAAAAATGCCAGGGCGGTGGAGAAGGCCGGGGTGGGCACGCCGAGTTCAATGGCGTGCACTTGAGCTTTGCGCCACGAGGCCTGGTACTGGTTGAGGGCGGTGAAGAAAAAGCTGTCGAGCAGGAGATTGGTCAGGCCTGGATTGTTGTCGTAGGCCACTTTGATATTGCCGAGGAAGCGGCTGCGAATGATGCAGCCACCGCGCCACATGAGGGCAATGCCGCCCATGTTGAGGTTCCAGCCGTTTTCTTTGGCGGCGGCGCGGAGCAGCATGTAGCCCTGAGCATAAGAAATTATTTTGGAGCAGTAGAGGGCGCGGCGCACGTCTTCAATGAACTCGGTGCGGTCGCCGACTTCAGGCTTGGTTGCTGGGCCGTGCAGGATTGTTGACGCGGCGACACGTTCGTCTTTCAGCGCGGAGAGGCAGCGGGCGAAGACCGATTCGCCGATGAGGGTGACGGGCTGGCCAGTGTCGAGGGCGCTGATGACGGTCCATTTGCCGGTGCCTTTCTGGCCGGCGGTGTCGAGGATGTTGTCGACGAGGGGCTGGCCGTCGTCGTCCTTTTTGGCGAAGATGTGGCTGGAGATTTCGATCAGAAAACTATCCAGCTCGCCCTTGTTCCAGTCGGTGAAGACTTCGGCGAGTTCGTCGGCGGTGAGGCCGAGGCCGCGATGGAGCAGGTCGTAGGCTTCGCAGATGAGCTGCATGTCGCCGTACTCGATGCCGTTGTGGACCATCTTGACGAAATGGCCGGCGCCGTCTTCGCCGACCCAATCGCAGCAAGGGGTTCCGTCTTCGACCTTGGCGGCGATGGACTGGAAGATGTCTTTGACATGCGGCCATGCGGCGGGATTGCCGCCGGGCATGATGGAGGGGCCGAAACGCGCACCTTCTTCGCCGCCTGAAACGCCGGTGCCTATGAAGAGGATTCCTTTTGCGGCAAGATCCTTGGTGCGGCGGTTGGAGTCAGTGAAGAGCGAGTTGCCGCCGTCGATGACGATGTCGCCGGACTCGAGGTAAGGCAGGACGTGGTCGATGGTTTGGTCGACTGAGTCGCCGGCTTTGACCATGAGCATGATGCGGCGCGGGCGCTTGAGGAGGCCGGCCAGCTCTTGGGCGGAGTGAGCGCCGACGACGTTGGTGCCTTTGGCTTCGTTGGCGAGAAAGTCGTCGACTTTGGAGGTGGTGCGGTTGAAGACGGCCACCTTGAAGCCGTGGTCGTTCATATTGAGGACAAGGTTCTGTCCCATGACGGCGAGGCCGATGAGGCCGATATCACAAGTTGGGTCTGGCATAAGGTCTCCCGAGGCACACTGATATTATCACCGCGAACGGCAGGGACCGGGAACAGTGAGCGAGGGAACGAGTGAAGGAGTGAAAAAGTGAAGAAGTGAATAAAGGCAGGGACTAGGGACCTAGGGACTAGGGGCTAGGGACCTAGGGACCAGGGGCTAGGGGCTAGGGACTAGGGACTAGGGACCTAGGGACTAGGGGCTAGGGACTACGGACTGAGGGACTAGGGACTAGGGACTGGGGACTTGGGCTCCGCGGCACAATGTTTCTAGAATTCTGCCGTAATGCGGGACTGGACGGAACCGACGCAACGAAGCATTCATCTAAATTTTTAGCCATAGCCTCGATGAGGCGTGTAGAACTATTCCAAGGCTTGTGAACTCTCCCTTCCCCAAGAATGCAGGAGAGTTAACCGGCGGCACCGAGAAAAGGGAGGCGCAATGCAACTGGGACTGATTGGCCTGGGCAAGATGGGCGGCAATATGGCGGAACGGCTTCGGCTGGCCGGCCATCAGGTGGTGGGATTCGACTTCAACGCCGAGGCGGTTGGCAAACTGACGGCCTCAGGGAATGTGGGCGCGGCATCACTCGATGTGCTGGCGCAAAAGCTGGAGGGGCGCAAAGCGATCTGGATCATGGTGCCACAGGGCAAGCCTGTGGACGATACGATTGCAAAGCTGGAACCGCTGCTGAATCCCGGCGACATTCTGATCGATGGCGGGAATTCGAACTACAAAGACACGATGCGGCGGCATGACGAGATTGCCGAGAAGCATTTCCATTTTGTGGACGTGGGGACATCGGGCGGAATCTGGGGGCTGAAAGAGGGCTACAGCATGATGATCGGCGGCGACAAGGAGCCGGTCGAATATCTGCGGCCTATCTTTGAGGCGCTGGCACCGGCCAAGGACAAGGGCTGGGGACACGTGGGGCCGGGCGGCGCTGGTCACTTCGTAAAGATGATCCACAACGGCATCGAGTATGGGATGATGCAGGCGTATGCCGAGGGCTTCACGATCATGGAGACCAAGAAAGAGCTTGGGCTGGACCTGCCGCAGATCGCCCAGATTTGGCGCTACGGGAGCGTGGTGCGGAGCTGGCTTCTGGATCTGACGGCGGATGCGCTGTGCAAGAACCCAAAGCTCGATGGACTTGAGGCATTTGTGGAGGATTCCGGCGAGGGACGGTGGACGGTGATCGAGGCGATCGACCTGAATGTGTCGGCACCGGTTATTACCGAATCGCTGATGCGCCGGATCCGGTCGCGGGAGCAGAACAACTTTACCGACCGGATGCTGGCGATTATGCGGAATGAGTTTGGCGGACACGCGGTGAAGAAAGACTAGTTGTCAGTTGTAAGTTTTCAGT
>JBEKZG010000438.1:0-3746 GCA_049510095.1 Occallatibacter sp. | reverse complement strand
ATCCGGCGTGAGGAAGGCCTTGAGGGCCGGTGGAATGATCTCGCCGGTTTCCGGCTTGGCCGGAATATACTGCGGCATGGTCCAGTCCCAGTACGGCATGGTGACGCCGGGGCACAGGTCCTGCATGACCTGCTCAAACTCGTAGAGGTAGACGCGGTGCCAGGGGAGAAAGCGTTCCCATCCGTGCTGGCAGTGGTTTTGATGGATGAGCGCGATGTTGTTGTAGCTGCGCACGTCCTCCGGCCAGCTGTTCAGGGCGTACATTTCACGGAAGGCGAAGCGAAGCTGCTCGATCTGCGCCGGCATCATGCAGTCAATGTTCATGCGCTGCTTGATCTCGCCCTTCTGGTGGTTGTACTCGTTGGGCAGTCCCGAGTATTCAGCAAACTCCGCGGCGACGTCGCTATAGGCTTCGGGCGAGACTTCGACCCTGATCACAGGGTTGGCGGTCCAGTCGGTTCTCTCCAGCGGGAAGACATCGCCTTTGGGCTGGTTCTCTGGAGCGCCGTCCGCAATCCAATCGGCAATTTCCTGGATTTGGCCGGCCGACAACGGTGGTTTGCCCCACGGCAGGCGCGGAAACTGGGAACCATCGAACGGAGCCTCGCCGCGCAGGCCGAGCAGCAATGCGGACTTCGAGCCCGCCGCCCCGCCGCCACAGCAACTTCCGGGTTTTCTTGTATCGATCAACGGCAACCCGGCCAACTGTGCCGCCATAAGACGCCCATAGGGTAGCGTCCACAGGTCAAGCCCGCCCAGCGCCGCAGCCTCGCCATCCGCAGCGCTTTTCAACAGCGCCTGCACCTGTTCCCAGGAAGAAATCCTCGCCTCAACCGACATCGCCTAACGCCCCTTCGGTAGGCGCGACAAAGCAAGCGGGCACCGGGCGCATAGCACCTGAACGCCGCGAAACTTTTACCGCGCATCTACGTATTAGTGTCAGACCAGGGGAAAATTAGAGGGGATCTTTTCAATCGCTGAAATCAATTCTGCAAAGTTAACATGGAGAAACGATTAAGACAATAATTCTTGATTAAGACGATAGATTTTGAAACATCGCGCTTCTTATGGTGTGAAATGCGTCGCATCGGCAAACTGTTTTTTGACCGGGCTTGATCCGAGGCGACATCGGTTTGGGTTCGTCCCGAATCCTAACGAAATCGTCGAAATGGCACTGTTGATTACATTGCTAACATTCCCGCCTATATAAATGAAAGCGGATGTCCGAGCAAGGTCTCGTTTTTTGCACACCCTCAGAAGCTGGATTCTCCGTGGTGGCGGCAGGTACCATGAGAGCAGGCGCTCATGACCGATAAGAAAATCCTATCCCCCGAAATCCTGCTTCACATCGCACAAACTCTGAACCTTCCTATGCACGGCCTGGTCGCGGTGATTGAACTGCTGGACGATGGCGGCACCGTTCCGTTCATCGCACGCTATCGCAAGGAAGCTACCGGCAATCTGGACGAAGTGCAGATCCTGGCAATCGAAGAAAAGCTGGCCTACTTCCGCGATCTTGCGGACCGGCGGGAAACCATACTGGCCTCGATTGCCGAGCAGGGTAAGTTGACCGGCGAACTCAAGTCCCGCATCGAAGCCACCCTTGACAGGAGCGAACTCGAAGACCTGTATCTTCCTTATCGACCCAAGCGTCGCACCAAGGCAACCATCGCTCGCGAGAAAGGGCTTGAGCCGCTGGCCAGTTATCTTTGGGCGCAGCAGCCGGGAGGCGAGCCACTGGAGAAGCTAGCCGCCGGATTTGTGAACCCGGAGTTGGGCGTGGGTACGGTTGAAGAAGCGCTTGAAGGCGCGCGGCACATTGTTGCCGAGTGGATGAGCGAAGATGCGGACCTGCGCAAGGCTCTCCGGCAGCTTGTCTTCGACGAAGGAGTGATCGTAAGCCGCAAGGGGACCGATGCGGTGGACGAGCAGGAAAAGTTCAAAATGTACTACGAGTACAAGGAACCGGTGAAGACCATTCCTTCCCATCGCATGCTGGCCATCCGCCGCGGCGAAGGCGAAAACGTGCTCTACTTCCTCATTGAGGTCGAGCCGGAGCTGGCCATCGGGATTATGCGGCGGCAAGTGTTGCACCACCGAGGCGACTGGACCCACCAGCTTGAACTTGCCATCGACGACGCGTGGAAGAGGCTGCTCAATTCGTCCATTCAGGGCGAGATTCGACTGGAACTGAAACGGCGCTCCGATACGGAAGCCATCCACGTCTTCCGCGACAACCTCTACAACCTACTGCTGGCTCCGCCTGCCGGTCCCATCTCCGTGCTGGGTATCGATCCCGGTTTGCGCACAGGCTGCAAAGTCGCCGTTGTGGATGAGACTGGAAAGCTGCTGGCGCACGATGTGCTCTATCTGCACACTTCCAAACTTGGCAAAGAAGAGTCGGCGCCGAAACTCGAAGCTCTCTTGCGCTGCCACCACGTTCGCGCCATCGCCATCGGCAACGGCACCGCTTCGCGCGAGACTGATACCTATGTGCGCGACTTCCTGCGCGACAAGGGCATTCAGGACATCTTCTCGGTCACAGTCAGCGAGTCGGGCGCCAGCGTCTATTCTGCCTCGGACGTTGCCCGGCAGGAGTTTCCCGATCTCGACCTGACCGTGCGGGGCGCCATTTCCATCGCCCGCCGGCTGCAGGACCCGCTATCGGAACTGGTCAAGGTCAATCCCAAATCGATCGGCGTGGGACAGTACCAGCACGATGTGGATCAGCGCCAGTTGGCGGAGTCTCTGGAAAAGGTGATTGAGAGTTGCGTGAACCGCGTCGGCGTCGATCTGAACACTTCTTCGTGGACGCTGCTCCGTCACGTCGCCGGCATCAGCGAGCGAACGGCTCTGAACATTGTGAGTTATCGCAACCGGAAGGGTAGCTTTCGCTCCCGCATGCAGGTGTTGGAGGTTCCGGGCATCGGCCCCAAGACTTTCGAGCAGGCGGCGGGCTTCCTGCGCATCCGCAACGGAGACAACCCGCTGGACATGACGGCGGTGCATCCAGAGTCGTATCCGGTGGTCGAGCAGATCGCGCTGTCTCTGAAGACTTCGGTCAGGGAAGTGATCGAGCAGCCTAAGCTATTGGAGAAGGTTGATCGCACGCAGCTTTCAGCAGGAGCCTATACCCTTGACGATATTTTGAATGAACTACGCAAACCGGGGCGCGATCCGCGCGATAAGTTCGTGGCGCCCAGCTTCCACGATAATGTGCGCGGGATCGCAGACGTCGAGTCGGGGATGATTCTCGAGGGCGTAGTGACGAACGTGACGAAGTTTGGCGCCTTTGTCGATATCGGTGTCCACCAGGACGGGCTGGTGCATATCAGCGAGCTCTCGAACCGCTATATTAAGGACCCATCAGAAGCAGTCAAGACCGGCCAGATCGTCAAAGTGAAGGTGCTGAGCGTCGATATGAAGGCAAAGCGCATCGCGCTTTCAATCAAGGCTCTGTCAGCGCCATCGCCGCGGCCGGCCGCCAGCCACGCACCAAAGCCTCCGGCATCCGTCGATGAAAAACTGGCGGCGCTGTTTATAAAGTGGAAGCCCCGTTCTTGAGAACAATCGAACTGGAATACTCGTGAGCCTGTACAGCCATGCTGGAGAATGGGAATTCGATCAACTCACCCTTTCTTCAGGAAAGCCGGCTGAAAACCAAGGCGGGTGATAATACCCGAGCCTACGGATATTAGCAATGCGTCATTGTCATAAGAGTTATCTCCAATGATTACGTGAACGCT
>JBEKZG010000437.1:0-3746 GCA_049510095.1 Occallatibacter sp. | reverse complement strand
CGCCCGTTCCTCCGGTTGCAGCGTTAACACCGTGGGCGCAGTGGTCGAGGAACTGCCGAAGGAACGGCTCGGAATGGTCGCTGACGCCGGTGGCTTCGGGGCCTCCTATCTTTGCTGCCGGCAGTACCTGACGAATGGCGGCTGCGGTGAAGTCGTAGAGGCGGTCGTACTCGGCAGGAGTGCCGTGCCAGTAGCCGATGTCGGGCTCGTTCCAGACTTCCCAGAGCCAGGTTGCGGTCTGGCTTCCATAGCGGGCAAGCAGGTGGGCGGCGTAGGCCGCGACAAGCTTCGACCACTTGGCCTCGTCTTTGGGTGGATAAGTCCAGCCGGTGAAGATGTCGCCGTTGGGAAAGGTGTGACGGTAGGGCTCGGGGTGGGTTGAGAGGGCTTCCGGCATGAAGCCGATTTCGACAAGGGGGCGGACGTGGGCGGCGACGAGGGCGTCGAAGATTCGATCGGTGATGGTGAAGTCGTAGATGGGCGTGCCGTCGGGGCCCTCGGTGTAGACATTGGTTGAACCCCATTTGAGCGAGCCATCGCCGATGCCGGTGGTGAATAGATTGTGGGGACGATAGTAGACGGGGACGGGGCTGAGCGCGGACAACTCACCTAACAGCTTTCTGCCGTTGGGCGCATAGATGTAGTTGGGCTCGTCAGCGCCAAAGTAGTTCCAGATGGGGGTGTAAGGGCCGATCGTCTGGGTGGTATGAACCTGGACTGTCACGGACGGGGCGGATTGGGTCTGAACGGGGGCGGCGGTCTGCGAGGGGAGCGTAGACACAGCGGGATGAAACAGGGCGCAGAGCGCGAGAAAACTCCAGGTAGACGCATTCTTCATGCGGACAACAATAAAGGATTGCGAAAGGATTGGGGGCTACTTTCGTGAAGGCCAAAGGGCCGCAGCGCGTGAACGCGGCGGCCCCAGGGTTGGTTCGAAGTGCCAGCCCGGATTAGCTGGGCGGCTACTCCTTTTTCTCCTTTTCGTTCTTCGGTGCGGGCTTTGGCGCAGGTTTAGGAGCGGGGGGTGCAGCCTGCTTTGGCGGTGGTGGCGCAACTGGCCTGGGGGCCGGCGGCGCTGTGGGTTTTGGCGCTGGAGCGGCGGGCCTGGGCGCTGGAGGCTCTGTGACTTTCGGCGCAGGTGCGACGGCTGGCTTGGGGGCTGGCGGCGCAACCGGCCTTGGAGCGGCGGGGGGTGCGGTTACCTTGGCCGGCTGCTCTAGCGCGTGAACGGCTGGCGCGGCGGGTGAGGCCGGTTTGGGAGCTTGCGCAGGAGCTGGCCTTTCTGCGGGTGTAACAGGAGCCTTTGCCACAGGCGCAGCCGCTGGAGCCGGTCTTGAGGGTGCTGGAAGCGGAGCCTTGGCTACTGTTGCGGTCTTGGTCGTCGCCGTTTTGGCCGCTTCAACTGTGGCCGGCGGAGCCTGAACCTTTGCCAGCTCAGTTACCGGCTTTGGCGGCGGAGGTTTGAAGCCCGCCGGCGCGGGATGCGGTTCCGCAGCCAGCGGCTTGGCTGCCGCGAGGTTGGTTGGATGGCCGCCGTTGTTCTTGGCAAAGCTGCTGGTGTCGGCCTTGGCCGCGGCGATGTGCTGCTGCTGGAAGGTCGTTGGGGGGGTGTGCGTTTCGTGCAGGGCGACCTGCTCCTCTGCCGTGGGCTGATGCTGCACGCCGTTGGGCCCACCATTGAAGGCAACGTGATTGGTGTTGACGATGGTCGTCTGTTCGACGATGGTCCGGTTGATGTAGACATTGGTCACCACGTTGACATTCACGTGGACAACCGCGGTGTTGTACGCGAATACGCCGCCATTCCACGTGCCGCCAGAGAAGCCGATACCCATAAAGCCGCCGCCGTAGTTCACGCCGCCGTAAAAGCCGACGTGTGGTCCCCAGTAACCTGCGTGGAAGGCATAACGGCCGCCAGCCCAGCCCCAGTAAGGAGGCGTCCAGAGCGCACCGGTGTACGGCGCAGGCACCCACGCGCCGGGAACCCAGTAGTAACCCAGAAGACCCCAATGCCAGTTGCCTGGCGTCCAGATCAGGTTTGGTTGGGGGCAAGGTGGCTGTTCATATTCCGGCAGCGGTGGTGGAGCGACATCGGCCGTGATTTCCTCGTCGTCGACAACGAGAGCGGGCGGCGGTGGGGATTCAACGGGGATCCACCTATCCCCGTTCCAAACAAAGGTTCCGGTTCGGAGAGTGCCAGGAGCGATTTGGGCACATGCCTGTTGTTGAAGGACGGCTCCGAAGACAACGAGTGCCAGCAGAAGCCCGCGTGCAGAGAGCATAACTTTCATAGGAAATACCTCCAGGTTCTTTCGTGTTTGCCGACTCAGCTTGACCCCACGTATTTATGGGAGCGAGTTCGGACTGATGAAATGCCGACCGGTTAGATTTGTTTTGACCAGAATTCCCTGAATTTCCCGGCAGTTGACGGAAGGCATTGAAAATGCTTCATGGTACGCTCGCCACCGGAGCCGAAAGTGGTCAATTCAGCACAGGGGCGTCGCCAGTTCGACCGCCTGTGGAGGTGTGGAAAGCGTTGGCCTAGGATCGGCTCTGCAAGCCGCCGACTGGAGTTTCGGTGCAGAGGTGAGAGCAATCAGTTGCATAGGGCAGAGTCCTTTCAAGGAGTGCTGAACTCCGTAACCAGGCAACCATTTGTGTAAGGGAATCGAGGGAGCCATTTAGCTTGCACGGTTCTACGGGATTTGCCGTGAGGCAATCCGCAACAGCCTCGTACATGCGAGGCCTCTACTTTGGATGGTAACCCGGCTTAGCGGGAAAAGTGGCAAAAGATGCGGCTGAAGGGGGACGATTCAAGGAACCGCGCGGGAATTTCCGGCGTATAACAGGGCATGAGGGCGATGGTCATGATGAGTAGAAGCTTGCGCAATTCGACCGGTTTGCTGGCCGGCCTGGTGTTGGTGGCCGGGATGTCGGGATGCTTCAGGGTGCACGTAGATAAAGATGCGAACGGTGATGAGAAGAACGTCCAGGTGGATACCCCGTTTGGGGGCGTTCACGTGAATACCAACCAGACTTCGGCCGCTGACCTGGGATTGCCTGCGTATCCCGGCGCCCACCAGGTATCTGACGACGATAAGCACAAATCGGCGGACGTGCACCTGGGGTTTGGTGAGTGGGAACTGCGCGTGCAGGCTGTGAGTTACGGCACACCGGACAGCCAGGAGAAGGTGACCGCTTTTTATAAGAAAGCTCTGGGCCGTTACGGCGAAGTGATTGTCTGCCAGGGGCACTCGCCGGTGGGCACACCGACTGAAACCTCCGAGGGCCTGACCTGCTCAGACGACGGCAACAGCGGTAACGTGAAGTTCGACAGCAAGGATTACGGCTCGGACAATAACCATCTGCAACTGAAGGCCGGCTCCAAGCGTCGTCAGCACATTGTGGGTTTCGAGAATTCCAAGGACGGAGAAACCCGGTTCGCGCTGGTGGCTCTGACTCTGCCGGCCAACGTGGAAAAAGGGAAGAGCGACTAGAGAGGTGAGTCTGAAGTTCGTTGAAGAACAAATGCAGGTCCTTCGACTCACCACCCCCAACCTCCACCCCTCAGACGAAGACCTGTCTGCGGGGACCCCGGGACTGAGAAGCGTTTGGGGCCCCGTTCGCTCCCTATGAACAGGATACTTATGCGGCGATGGGGATGAGTTGGAATCCCAGTGACTTGGCTTGTTTTCGCAGGCGCTTTTCCTGTCGTTGTGCTTGTTTTTGGTCTTCCCTTACGAAGA
>JBEKZG010000436.1:0-3753 GCA_049510095.1 Occallatibacter sp. | reverse complement strand
CGGCTTCAGCTGCGCAAACGCCATCATATAGCCGGGATCATGCATGTCCGACGCGTACATGTAGGTGGAAACGGCCTTCTTTCCATCCACCAGGTCCTTGTAAATCCTGCCCGTCTGCGGAGCGCCAAGAACCTGTGCCAACACCTGCAATGCAGCGATATCGGGGTGAAATGCCGATGGAATGTGATAAACGGCAAGAACTGCTTGTACGCTTCCCACGCGGCGAAGGATCACTTCGCGTTCGCCTTCCTGCGTTGGCTCGGTCGTATAAGACTGCGGCAGCACCCGGTCCGGCTTCGGAATGGAACCGAGGGTCTCCGCGATCATTGCCAGCGCTTTGGACTCATCGAATTTTCCTGAGACGATGAGGTCGGCGTCATCTGGCTGGTAATACTTCTTGTAGAAAACCGCCAGGTTCTCCACCGGCACCCGTTCCACGTCGCTGCGCGCCCCAATCACCGTCTTCCCATAGTTGTGGAAGTTGTAGGCGGCCGCCAGCACCCGTTCGTCCAGCACATTGATCGGGTTGTTCTCGCCTGCCTCCATTTCGTTCCGGACGACCGTCATTTCGGTGTCCAGATCCTTCTTGAGCATCGTCATGTTCACCATGCGATCCTCTTCAAGCCCCAACGCCCAACGCAGGTTGTCATCGCTCGCATTGAACGACTCGAAGTACATCGTCTGGTCGTAATTTGTGGTTCCATTAAAGAAGCCGCCGGCGCGATCGGTCAGTTCCTTGAAGAGTTCTCGTCCGGACTTGGACGATTTGAAAGTCATGTGCTCAAGCAGGTGCGCCATGCCTGTTTCACCGTAGCCCTCACTTCGCGATCCTACGCGGTAGGTCACGTTCACTGTGATCTTTGGCTGCGAGCTGTCCGGAAACAGAAGCACGTGGAGCCCATTGGAAAACGCGTATTCCGTAATGCCTTCAACTGAGGTCACTTTTTGAACGCCATTAGGGAGAGTCTGCGCCACGACACATGCTGTGCCGAGGAAGAGGATGGTAAAGGCCGCAAATATCCGCCTTGAAAGCATGTTTCGTACCTCACAGAAATAGGGCTTGACCGACGCGCGCATTATACCCACTTTGCATGAATACTTCTGTGAGACGATCAAGGAGCCCGCGGCGCTCGACTTTCCCTGAAAACGTGCTCCAGATAGCGGAAGCTGATGAAAATACCTCTATCCCGCGTCCCCAGCCAAACTCATGTTGACTTTCAACCAGCTAATTCTTACAGTCTAGTAATCTTGTGCAACACGCCCACCCAATAGCAACCTCAGCCGAGCCTTCGAAAGGGGTATGACTATGAAATACACAGCGCTTGACGCCAAGTGTCATTGTTCCAAATCGGTGGAAGGCCACGCCGATTTAAAATCCCGCAAATTCCAACTTCTCGCACTTCTCCCCGTTCTCACTCTTGCCCTCGCACCAATTCTCTCTCCAACCATGCACGCCCAGGCCACGGGAAGCTTCTCCGGCAACGTCGCCGATAAATCCGGCTCGGCTGTTCCTGGGGCTGCAGTCAGCGCCACCTCGCAGGCAACCGGCCTCGTTCGAGACGTCAAGGCGGATAGTTCCGGACACTACCTCATCCCTCTGCTCCCTGTCGGCAATTACACCGTGCGCGTCGATGCCGCGGGCTTTCAGAGCGCGGAAACACACGATCTGCACCTCCAGGTTAACGAGTCCCGCGAAATCGATTTCTCGCTCGTTCCGGCCACCGTCGTTACCACCGTCGCTGTCACCGGTGAAGCCGTCGCTGTCGAGACAGGCAATCCATCTCTCGGCCAGGTCATCACCTCGCAGCAGGTCTCGCAGCTCCCCTTGAATGGCCGCGACTTCGTGCAGCTCGCCACCCTGACGGCCGGCGCTACGGCAGAAACGAATCCAGGCAGCTTCTTTACCTCAGGCAGCGACAGCGAAGTGGCGGCACGCGGTTCCTACTCTCTTTCCGTGGGTGGTTCCCGCCCCAACGCCACGGATTGGCTCCTCGACGGCGTCGACAACAACGAGCTCACCGCCGGCGGAATTGGCATCTTCTCCTCAATCGACGACATTGCGGAATTCAAGGTCCTCACTTACACCTACTCCGCCGAATTCGGCACCCGCGCCGGCCCCACCGTCCTCGTCACCACAAAATCCGGCACCAACGACTTTCATGGCTCGCTCTTCGAGTTCGTCCGCAACACCGACCTCGACGCGAAAGGCGACTTTGACACCACAACGCCGAAGTTCAATCTCAATCAATTTGGCGGCTCGTTCGGAGGGCCTATCCGCCACAACAAAACTTTTTTCTTCGTCGATGGCGAGCAGAAATATCAGCGCGAGGGAATTACCTTCACTGGCCTCGTTCCTTCCCTGGCCATGCGCACAGGCGATTTCTCCGCGACCGGCGCCACGTTGATCAACCCGAACATGATCGGCGCGGCCGATCCATCCTTTCAGTGCGATTCCTCCGGCAATCCACTGCCCGCCAATACCTCTACTTCAACCACTAACCCCCAGTATGGCCTGCAGCCCAGGGAAGTCGACTGCAACAAGATCCCGTCGGACCTGTTCGATCCCGTTGGCCAGGCGCTGATGAGTATCTATCCAACGCCCAATGCCAACAATGCCTCGGGATACAACTACATTAACGAGCCTGTTCGCGTCCTCGACGAAACCAAGTTCGACGCCCGCGTGGATGAGACGCTCACGGATAAGGACAATCTGTTTGCCCGGTTCAGCTACGACCAGGCTTTCTCGTTTGTCCCCGGCGGCGCACCGGGGCTTGCCGAAGCCAATCCCTTCGGCAGCAATGAGGACCTGATCAATCACGGCCGCAACATCGGTACCGGCTGGACCCACGTATTCTCGCCCAATACGGTCAATCTCGCCACGCTCGGCTACGACCGCATCTTCGACTACATCGCCTCCGGGGACAGCTACACTTGCGAATCGGCCCTCCTGGGAATTCCCAACGCCAATCTGGGATGCTCGGCTAGCGGTTCCCCTCAACCCGGCGGCTCTTACAGTGAAGGTCTGGTTTCCACTGAAGTCTATGGCGGCTATTGGTCCCTCGGCGATCGCGGATACGCCCCTTTTCAGGGCGGAACCAACATCTATTCCTTTAAAGATGTTGTGGACCTGATTCGCGGCAAGCATGAGATTCGCACCGGCATCGATTTCCGCGACAACCAGATGAACGTCGGCACAAATGCCTTTGGATCGGGGTTCTGGCTCGTAGGTGGCTTTGGAGCCTTCAGTGGCAATTCCGAGGCGGACCTGCTGATGGGAATTGCCGGAGGCGCCATCCACGATCAGACCTACGACGGCGCCACCTCGGGCCGCCGCTGGAAGATTTACCGGCCCTTCGTGGAAGATGACTGGCGCATCACCCCGTCGCTCACCCTCAACCTGGGCCTGGCCTGGGATATGACCACTCCCATCACTGAAGTGGATAACCGCATGGCGGACTACATCCCCTCAGCCACGGGAGGCGAGCTTCTCGTCGCCGGCGTGAACGGCGTCAGCCGTTCCGCGGGGATCAACATGTACTGGGGCGCCTACGAACCCCGCCTCGGCCTCACCTGGAAGATCCTCGGCAGCGACAAGACCGTCCTTCGCCTCGGCTTCGGCACCTATCACGATTCGTCCTGGAACCAGGGCGCGCAGGGTCTGTGGCAAAATCCTCCCAACCTCGGCGAGTCCGATCAATTCCCAGCGACTTATTCAACGGGGTGCGCCCAGCCTTATTCCTACTGCGCCTCTCT
>JBEKZG010000435.1:0-3756 GCA_049510095.1 Occallatibacter sp. | reverse complement strand
CTTCCAATTTCTCCTGCTCCACAGCCGCATCCGCAACTGCATCGAACATGACCGCCGGAATTACGACGGCGCCATCTTCATCGGCCACGATTACATCGTCGGGAAACACCGCGCCCCCCCCGCAGCCAATCGGCTGCTGCCAGCCGACAAAGGTAAGGCCGGAAACGGATGGCGGCGCCGCGGCCCCCGCGCACCATACCGGCAAACCGGTTTCGAGCACACCGGCGATATCGCGCACCACTCCGTCTGTGACCAAACCGGCGACACCGCGCACCTGCATGCGCTGGCAGAGAATATCGCCGAAGATGCCGGCATCGGTAATGCCCATCGCATCCACAACCGCAACGCAACCGGGCGGCATGGATTCGATAGCGGCACGTGTCGAAATCGGTGAGCTCCATGATTCAGGCGTAGCCAGGTCTTCGCGTGCTGGAACAAACCTCAATGTGAAAGCCGGCCCAACCAGCCGCTTCTGGCCAGAACGCAGCGGCTTGGCGCCGCGCAGCCAGACATTGCGCAGCCCATTTTTCAATAACACCGTGGTGAGCGTTGCAGTCGTTATGCGGGATAACGTTTCTACCGAGCTTTTCTCGAATCCCATTTTTGCCCCGTAAAATCGTCCTTGGTAAGGACACGCAGCAAGCATTAAATGCTGGAGATCAGGCCCCCGTCAACGCGAATGACAGAGCCAGTCAGGTAAGCGGCCCGCTCGCTGGCGAGAAATGCCACCACATCGGCATACTCCTCCGGCTTGCCGTAACGGCCCAGAGGTATTGTGGCCGTGCTCTCGGCCGCAACTTCCTCCACGCTGCGTCCTTCCCGCTTGGCTTTCGCTTCGTCAAGGAATTGAATGCGGCCGGTCGCAATGCGTCCCGGCAAAATGATGTTGGAGGTAATGCCGTCTTTGCCAACTTCACGCGACAGCGTCTTTGACCATCCCACCAGTGAGAGGCGCAGCGCGTTGGAGATGCCGAGATTGGGAATGGGCGCTACAACGCCCGACGAGGTGCTGGTAATCACACGGCCCCAATGTCGCGCTCGCATATTCGGAAGTACACGGTCGGTGATGGCGATGACCGAAAGCACCATCGATTGAAAATGCTTTGCCCATAAAGCCGGATCCTGGCCGCTAGCCGGAGTCGGTGGCGGACCGCCTGTGATATTCACCAGAACGTCCACTGGACCAAGCTCGGCTTCAATCCTCGATACATGCGTATCGATCTGTGTCAGATCGGAAAGATCCCAGACTAGACCAACGGTCCTGCCGGCTGCTGGCGCCAACGCCTCCTGGGTTCCTGTGATGGCATCCGGTTGAATGTCGGCGATGGCCACGTTTGCACCTTCGCCCGCTAGCACTTTGCAAATCGCACGTCCCAGGCCGCCGCCGCCCCCTAGCACCAAAGCCGTCTTCTTCAGTAAACCAAGATCCAAGGTCCTCTCCTGTCTTGTCTATTCGTTCATGCATATGGCAATGAATCCCGTGTGTCGCCAAGAATACCGATCTATCGTCGAATCGAGTATATAGATTGGGAGTCAATTTTGGCCCATTAACTCGTAAATCTGACCTGGTGCTGCGCTTGATGAGGCTCTTGGTTGTTCCCTCAGCCCGCCTTCTTCGCTCTCGTCGCGATTTGCTCGAATCGGTGATCGCTTTCAATAATCTGCAATTGATGGGATTCAAAAAGGAGTACGTCCGCTTCTTTCACGAAGACCGCACCTATCTCGCGCTTGGGAACGGAACGCCTGCGGGCCGTCAGGCCGAGAAGCAGGCCGGTATGACTCTTAGTTCTCTCCAATCGTCATTTGAGCACCCCACCTCACTCGCGAGGCCATTCCAGACTCACTGCTCTGGCCCATAAAGACCTGTCGAAATCGGTCTTAACGGTTATGATCTGATGCAATTCTGGCCCGATCGAATCTTGGGGTGTACAACAACTGAAACATTAAAAATTGGTCGAAGTCTTTGTATGAATTGAGTCTTGACTGAATTCAGAGCATTGTTAAGTCTTCACTATAGGCGATTTTGTAGTGGTGATTGCATTCATCGAGCAGCGAAAATCCAATAAATACGCGTCTTCGAGCACTAGAGCGTCTGCTGTGAACGCTCCACCGCCTAACTGGCGGTGGCTTCGATTAGGGCTGGAAGCGGGATTGATCGGCCATGCGGCCGATTGGCGCAGCCACCTTTAATGTCCTTCTATTCACTGCGCCACTTCGTATTCCTTTGCCAAAATGCTGCACGCACGGCGAAAAAAAAGAAACGCTATTGGTCAAATGAAGGCGAGGGGTTTACCCACCCCTATAGGCGACTCTAAATTGTTGATTTTATTGGCTCCTCAGGTAGGACTCGAACCTACAACCCTTCGGTTAACAGCCGAATGCTCTGCCATTGAGCTACTGAGGAGTGTCTGGCGTCAATTGTCCTCTACAAAGGTAGCAGAGAGCAGTGGTTGCGTCAAAAAATCCAGCCCTCCCGGAACTCCCAAAACGCCCAATCCGGCACAAGTGCCCACAACGTCCCACAGCGGTAAAATGGAAGCATCGGCAGGAGGCCTCATGTCCCGCATTTCCCGGCTCGACCGTAGCGAGGTTACCCCTGAAATGGCAGCGCTTTACGATAAGGCCTTTGCCCAGCGCGGCAACGTGCCCAACATGTTCCGCGTCATGGCGCACCGGCCTGAGATATTCGCCACCATGCAGGCTCACTTCGCCGCCGTGCTCAATACCGGCACCGTCTCCACCCGCCTCAAGGAACTCATCATCGTCCGCACCAGCCAGGTCAATGTCACTCCCTACTGCCTCGCCAGCCACATCATCCTCGCCCGCAATCTCGGCTGGACCGACGATCAGCTCGCCCATCTAGCCCACTGGCCTCAGCGCACCGACTTCACCCCCGCTGAAAAAGCCGCCCTTCGTCTTGCCGAAACTGTCACCCGCGACGCCCACTCCGTCAGTGACGAGCAGTTTGCCGAGCTGCGCACCTATTACTCCGAGGGCGAGGTCGTCGAACTTCTCTGCGCCATCGGCCTCTTCAATTACTTCAACCGCTTCAACAACGCCCTCCAGATGGAGCCCACCAAACCCGGCGAAGGTGCCTGCGCTGTTTCAAACAAAGCTTCCGCCGCGTCCGATGTCACCGCCGCCGCGACAACCTCCTGCTAGTAACCCTAGCTCCGCCCCAACAAACATCCTCACAACCGGAGATCCCTATCCCGATGCAACTTGAAATCCCTGCCGGCCTATTCCGCGCCTATATCTTCGACTGCGACGGCACAGTCGTCGACTCCATGCCGCTCCACTACCGCGCCTGGAAAGCCGCGCTCGCCGAATGGAACTGCGATTTCCCTGAAGACCTCTTCTATTCCTGGGGCGGCAAGCCCGTCCGCAAAATCATCGCCGACTTGAACCAGATCTACGGCCTCGCCATGCCCGTCGATTCCCTCGCATCGCGTAAGGAGGCCCTGTACCTCGCCCAGCTTCCCAGTCTCAAAGCCATCCCCGAAGTGGTCGAGCACATCACCGCGCAATACAGCGTCATTCCCCTGGCCGTTGCCTCCGGCAGTCGCCGGGATTCCGTCGTCGGTTCCCTCACCACCGTCGGCCTTCTCGATAGGTTCAACGCCATCGTCTCGGCCGAAGACTACCAGCACGCCAAGCCCGCGCCCGACTGCTTCCTGCTCGCCGCCGAACGCCTCGGCGTCGCTCCCAAAGATTGCCTCGTCTTTGAAGACACCCAACTCGGCATTCAGGCCGCCA
>JBEKZG010000434.1:0-3757 GCA_049510095.1 Occallatibacter sp. | reverse complement strand
CGTCCGCAATTCGCATCGATGGCGTGTTCAAAATCCACGAAGACCTGGAGGCCGCTGTCCTGAAGGCACGCTATGGTTTCGAAGGCCATGAGCAGGTTTTCTTCGGGCGTGGTTTCGAGAGACATCAGAACATCGAGCAGCCTGGACTTGACGACGATGACGGCGACGGGAACGCGCCGTTTGTGGTTGAGGATGAACTGTACGTCTGGCCAGTCCTGGACTCTGACGCCGCGGCCGCGGGTTCTGCCGAACAAGGCCAGTTGCGTGGCGCCGGTGTCGATGGAATCGAGAGCCATTGTCAGATCGCCGACGAACCGAGTCGCACCGGCGAAGCCGATTTCCGCATAGTGGATGCCAAATGCGCCCATGCGTTCAATAAGGCGAACGGCGCCCGGCAAAGAGATATCGATGTTCGGCTGTTGCATGCCGTCGCGAAGACTTGTATCGAACAACTCGACTTTTCTAGACGTTGTCTGGTTCATTGATACCCGTTCCGATCCCAATCGTGCCGCTGCTAGACGATACATTGGTCGATGTCTGTGACTCTCCATCATAGTCTCTATCGCTTTGCGTGAAGGTTGGGGAGGACGATCATGCCAGGGCAATGGAGGGAACGGTCGGCGAGAAGACGTTGACTGGTAGAACGGCTTCGGCTGGGCTAAAAACTGCTGCTTTTTCGCTCAAGACGGGGGATTTCGGACGGAGCGCTTTTCGTAAGTCCTTTGTTTCGGTGGGGTGTAATTTTTACCTGTATTTTTAAGTTGTTTGTTTTCTATTGATTACAATCTTCCATTTTACGTAACCTGTTTTCTTTCAGGTACTTGTCGAAAAAAGAGGGGGGGGGTGGGGGTACCTGTTTTTGGGGGGTACGGACCGGGGACATCCCAGGCGAGTTGACGGGATTGAGGGATTTGTGGTGTTTCGATGGGCATGATTCGATTGTGCGCGTTTGCGCGAATTAAGATGCAAAATCCGGGCAAAGATTGGGGATCTTCCGGACAGTGTTTGTTGCGATATTTTTCACGCTTGCTGAATTGTCGCCAGTGGCCTATCAAGGGCCGCACCCAACAACCCGACCAGATATCGATCGAACTCGTAGGTTCCAGCCGAAGGGAGGTTCTGGGCGAGGGTGTTGGTTTTGTTCCAGGCTTCGCGGGCTTCCTGGGGGTGGTTCTCGATCCAAAAAAGAGCGCTTCGGGCAAGCCAGTAGTCGACGCCCAGATGTGTGGGCTTCTTGGATTCCATGAGATCCCACCAAAAGCGCGCTGCGGGAGCGTCTTGACGCAGATATGCGCTGTCAAAGACAAAAGCGGTGTAGAGTTCAACGGGGATATCGGAAGCGGATTCATGATAAATCGATTCCGCCTGGGCGAACGACTCGCGGGCTTCGTGAAGTTTGCCGGAGTCGAGGAAGTGCGAGCTTGCAAACATACGCAAAAGGAGGGCCTGACGCCCACGCGCAAACGAAAGGGACGCACGTTGGATTGCCGCGATGTCGTAGTCTCTTGGCCGTAGCGGCGTGACCAGGGTGGACCTGACGATGGAAAGTGCGCGGTGCAGGTCGGACCAGGGACCGCCCGAGAGCAGTTGATAGATTCTAGCGCCATCGGAATAAAGGGATTCGGGTTTAAAAGGAATCAGATTGACCGCAAAGGCGACGAGGCCGAAGGTGGAAACCATGGCCAGAAACTCCCAGGCTTGCTCATAGGAACTTCCTGGGGCCGTGATGACAGCCACCAGTGCGACGAGACCGGTGAAGAGGCTTGCAAGCGGTCCGGCGGCGATCATGCAGATTTCATGCCAGCGAGGCTGAGCAGGGTTGGCGGAGACGACACCGGCGGCTCCGCCCGAGAAGAAGAGCTTTGCGATATTGAATTGAAAGGTCCATCTACCGTCGCGAATGCGCCATTGAAATGGGCCGACGATGAAGATTCGAAGGCGCATGTCGAAGGCGATGCCTACGAGGGCGTGGCCGCATTCATGGACAGTGGTTTCCAGGAGCAAGGCAGCGATAAGGATGAGCCAATAGGCAAATCCACGCAGCAAGGGGAGATGGTTTTCGCGGCCCCAGCCAAACCATAATAAGGTGCCGACAAAGTAACCGGCGACTGCCAGCACGGTAGCCAATCCATCGAGGATGCTGCTGGTTCCATCGCCGGCCATGCGCGGGGATTTGGCAGGGGCTAAGGGGGCGCCAGCGAGCGGGTCGCGGGGCGCGAAGGCTGCCAGGCTGACGATTCCGATTGCCAAGAGGATCCAATCCAAGACTGAGAAGTGATGTGTTGGGTGGGATACCGAATGCCCGAAGAGAAAAGGTACGAAGCTCAGGATAATGATTTCGATGCTTGCGGCAATTGCCCATCCTCGAGACCATGCCTTCCCCTTTCGCAGGGCCCACCAGGCCACTCCAACAGGAGTGGCCAACATCAGAGCGGAAACGACAAAGAGGATTGTGGAGATTATTCCAAAGACCATTGAGCCGCTGGATATGAGTGGAGCATGATGGGTGCCTGAGAAGCGCAGGAAAACTAGAATCAAGAGGAGCGGCGCAACGGCGAACATCCCGGCCAGGGTTCCGAAGCACCAACACAAGAACTTTCTTAGCATGAGCATGTTGTGGATACACCCATACCGGAGTGAGTTATCTGGGAGTTTTGATTTGAGTTTTCCGGTTGATTGCCACTATACATCGAGTTACGCCCGATTCTGACTCTTTCATTGGTCGGAGGTACGTCTTTTAATGCCTGGCGCCTATGACTGACGACGAAAGCAGTGGAGGGCGTGGTCGTTGACAATTCCGACGGCTTGCATCCAGGCGTAGACGATGACGGGGCCGACGAATTTGAAGCCGCGCTTTTTGAGGGCTTTGGAGATCTCTTTGGAGAGCGGGGAACTGGCGAGCAATTGGCCGGTGCCCTGGATTGGTTTGCCGCCGGCCATGGTCCAGACCCAGTTGGAGAAATCTTCGCCTGCGGATTGCATTTCGAGGTAGATGCGCGCGCCCTGGATGGTTGCTTCGATTTTGGCGCGGGAGCGGATGATGCCGGGGTTCTGGAGCAGACGGGCGATGTCGGCTTCCTTGAAGCGGGCGACTTTGGCGGGGTCGAAGTTCTTGAAGGCTTTGCGAAATTCTTCGCGCTTGCGGAGGATGGTGATCCAGGAAAGGCCGGCCTGGAAGCCTTCGAGCATTAGAGTCTCCCAGAGGGCGCGGCTGTCGTATTCGGGCACGCCCCATTCTTCGTCGTGGTAGGCGCGGTAAAGGGGGTCGCTTGTGGCCCAGGAGCAGCGGGGTTGGTCGGTGATAGAAAGGGTCAATGGTTTGCTCCGGCGAGTGACTGAGTCTTGCTTCAAGTATTGCTCAGCCGAAAAGGATTGTCCCCACAAATACGCAATTGTCCCGTGACCATTCTTACGGCCATTTGGAGCGACCTCCGACTACGCTGTGTCTGAGCTGTTCGTGCTCGCTGCTGAGGCACGGAGCTGAGGATATAATCAATGCGCTCAAGAAAGTCCCAGACACTCAGCTCCGGCCTGGACAGGCGCGTAAATGATGGTGAAGGCTCGTCCATTCTCGCTGGTTAAGTGGTATATGGACTGCGTCACCGATGAGGGCAGCGCAGCAATTCTGTATTGTGCCGATCTGCACTGGCATGGAGTGCATGCACAACTTGGCAGCGTGCTTAGCGGGAATGACCAGACGGCGGTCACGCGGACATCCATCTCACGCCACCAAATATCGAGCGATGGCGGGCGCATT
>JBEKZG010000433.1:0-4116 GCA_049510095.1 Occallatibacter sp. | reverse complement strand
ATCGAGTTATACTGGACCGCAAGGAAGTGGATTACGCTATTTTGGCCCAGCCGGACCATCAGAATAAGCGGGTGGTGCAGGATTGCCTGGCGTCGGGCAAGGAAGAGAATAGCGAGAAACCGATGAGCCACACGGTGGAAGACGGGCTGGCGATGGTGCAGGCCGTGGTGGTGGGGAAGCGGATTTTCCAGTGCGGCAGCCAGCGAGTGAGCAACATTGTGTACGCAAAGGCGGCTGAGATTTACAGGTCGGGGCGGCTGGGCGAGGTGCGCTTGATCGAAGGACACTCGGACCGCAATTCGCCTTCGGGAGCGTGGGTGTATCCGATTCCGCCACGGGCGACGCTGGAGACGATTGACTGGGAGACGTTTCTGAAGGATGCGCCGCACCATGCGTTCGACCCGGTGCGGTTCTTCCGCTGGCGGTGCTATGCGGACTACGGCGAAGGCGTAGCGGGGGACTTGTTTGTGCACCTGTTGTCGGGCATTCAGTGCGTGACGGGAATCAATGCGATTCCGAGCCGGGCTTATTCAACCGGGAGCCTGACGCACTTCAACGACGGGCGTGATTTTCCGGACCTGCTGGCTACGCTTTACGACTATCCGGGCGTGACGGTGAACGTGCACTGCAACCAGAACAATGAGGCGGGCGAGCCGATTATCTTCTACGGCTCGGAGGCCACAATGGTGATTAACGGCAACTCGCTGACGGTGACGCCGCAGGATACGAGTCCGAAGCCGGAGGGCTACAGCCTGAATGGGTGGACTGCGGCAGCGAAGCAGCAATATCTGGATGAGTGGCACAGGGAGCACCCGGCGCCGGCACCAAAACTGGTCGAGGTGGAGAACTATGCGGCTGCGCCGGGATACAACGATACGGTAGATCATATTGCCAATTTCTTCCGCGCAATTGAGACGCGGGAGCACGTGGTGGAGGATGAGGTTTTCGGGAACAACACGGCCATCGCTTGCCACATGGCCAATCACTCGTACTTCAAGCGCGGGGTGGCGACCTGGGACGAGGCGACGAAGACGATCAAGGGCTAGACAATCAGGGCTGATTTGTGAACCTTCCGAGGAGAGACGTGATGAGCATTGGTTCGCGGAGGAATTTTTTGAAGGCTACCGGTGCGGTTGCGGCGGCAGCATACGTGGGTGCGGGACGGCTGAATGCCGCACCGTTGAAGTTGCCGATCGGACTGCAGTTGTACAGCGTGCGCGACCTGCTGCCCAAGGACTTTGACGGGACGCTGGCCAAGATTAAAGCGGCGGGGTACACGGAGGTTGAGGCGGCGGGGTATTTCGACAAGCCGGCGGCTGAGTTCAGGAAGGGGATGGACAAGGCAGGCCTGCGATGCATCAGCACGCATCATCCAATGCATTTGCTGAAACCGCAGCTTGACCAACTGATCGAGTACGGCCACGCGCTGGGGCTCGATTACATAGTCTGCCCATCGGCGATGCATAAGGATCCGGCTGCGAAGGGACCTCTGACGCTGGACGACTGGCGCTGGACGGCGGGCGAGCTGAACAAGATTGGCGAAAAGGTAAACGCCGCCGGGATGAGATTCGGCTACCACAATCACACGCCGGAGTTCGGCAGCGAAGGCGGTGTTGTGTTCTGCGACGAACTGCTGCGGCTGACGGACCCGAAGCTGGTGTTTTTCGAGATGGATTGCGGATGGGTTTTCGCTGCGGGACGCGATCCGGTTGAGTATTTGAGAAAGACACCGGAACGGTTTCCGCTGCTGCACGTAAAAGATATGGCGCGCGAGGCAAACGGGCAATTCCACTCGACAGTGATGGGGCGGGGCCTGGTGAATTACAAGCCAATATTACGAGCTGCGAAGGGACTGAAGCACTACTTCATCGAGCAGGAGGAGTTCGATATGGATGAAATCGAGGCTCTGAAGCTGGATGCGGAATACATGCGGAAGCTGGATGTTTGAGGTGGCAGTTTAAGCCGACTCTTTCGTCGCGAGCGCCGCAGTGGGCTTCTTTGGGCGGGTGGTGGTGATGACCACTACGCTGACGAGGACGAACAGGGTTCCCAGAATGGTTCGGGTTCCGAGGGCTTCTCCGCCCAGGAAATAGCCGAGGATTACGGCGACTATAGGGTTCACGTAGGCGTAGGTTCCGACCTTGGTGGGCGACTCATGATGCAGGAGCCAGACGTAGGCGGTGAAGCCGATGATGGATCCCGCAACGATGAGATAAAGCAGCGAGAACCACGCGGCGGATGAGACAGCGAGCGGGTTGAAGCCGCGGAATTCTCCAAACGCGGCCGCGGCAAGCGCGAGCAATATGCCTCCAGCGAGCATCTGCGAACCGGAGCTCATGATTTTGGATGAAGGAAGCGGGAGCTTACGGGAGAGCGCGGAGGCGACCGACCAACTGATGGCCGCAACGATGAGTGCCACTGCGCCGGCGGTTTCAATTGGCGCACCGCCCAGATTCAAGGAGTGGCTCATCAGCACACCCACACCGGCAATTCCGATTAGCAGCGCGAGGACCAGGCGCAGGGTGAGCTTTTGGGTGCGCAGGATAACGATTTCAGAAAGCGCCATGAAAACGGGAATGGTGGCCAACATGACGGCGGCGATACCGGAAGGCACGCGCTTTTCAGCCCAGAACAGGAGGCCGTAGTCGAGAAGGAAGATTTGGAAAGCCTGCAGGGTCGATGACAGCCATTCGCGGAGGGTCGGCGAGCGCTCGTCCTTGGCAATCATCCAGAGATAAAGAACGATGCCGGCGGCGAAGAAGCGCATGGCCGCGCAGAGCAAGGGCGGGATCTCGCGAACGCTGATGCGGATAGCCAGGAATGTGGAACCCCAGACGAAGTAAATGATGGCGAAGGCCAGCAGCGTCTTCCAGCGCGGGCGGTGTTCCTGTGCGTCCATGGCGGCCTCCTACTTGCAATTTATCAGCGATGTGAGGCCGAGCTAGTGACCAGATTCCGAGGAATTGCTGACCACTCAGTTCTCCGTGGGCTGTTCATCGATGGAGTCGATGACGAGGACCGGGACGGGACGGCGCAGTGCGATTCCTGGAGGGAAGGATTCTATTTATTGAGGATTCTATGGTGCGCCCGGAGAGATTCGAACTCCCGACCTAACGCTCCGGAGGCGTTCGCTCTATCCAGCTGAGCTACGGGCGCGCTCTACCAGCATATCGTACTTTGGGTTTGGAGGCGGAACCAGGCGGCCGAGGGCAGGGCAATCGCATGAACATAGCCAAGCGGGAGAGATGGGCTCGCCGCGGCCCTACGGGACGCGAAAACGCGATTGGGACGCTTCCCCCGGATTGCGTCCGCCGTGGCGGACTCCATCCGGGGCCATTTTCGTGTCCTCCCTCCGGGAGGAAGTGCGGAGATCGGTCGACTAAGGCGACAGAATGAACCAGCTGGATCAATAAGAATCCTTCGTGCGATTGCCCGTGCGCCGGTAAAAATCGGCAAGGTGTAGTGAATGAAAGTTTCATACGTTGAAGGAGTAGCGAACCACAACGGCCCCGAGTCATGCGGAGTTGTCCGTAAGGACGGCGTCGAAGCGTTGACAGGGGAACGTACAGGCCGGGTATTGAGGCAAAGGCGGAAGGCAACACCGGGCGCACCGCTCTGGCAAGGTGTGTCTGGGTCCCGCGCGGACAGAGACCCCGAGCATGTGCGGAAACACCTTGTGCGGGAACCGGGAGATCCCGCGTCCGTCTGCGGAAGAGAGAACTGCAGGCCGCATCGGGAAGTCGAAGGACACACGCCGATGATGAACGGAAGCGGGAAGTCGGACAGTTCCGACACCTGCGAAGTCGCCGAACACTGCGGAGGAACCCGCAGCGGAGGCGATGGAGGGAAGGGGACTGGCCAAGGGGAACTGGCCCCAGCGTAACGCACTCCGGACTCAGAGCCGGGATGGTGCGCCAAGCTCGCTGGAGCGGGTGCGTGAGGCAGCAAAGAAGGATAAGAAACAGCGGTTCACCGCGCTCCTGCACCACATCTGCGACGTGGATCGGCTGCGAACGGCGTACCTGGAAGTAAAGCGGGGCGCTGCGGCGGGCGTAGACGGCCAGACGTGGGAGCAGTACGGAGAGGCCCTTGAGGAAAACCTCCACGATCTCTCCC
>JBEKZG010000432.1:0-3771 GCA_049510095.1 Occallatibacter sp. | reverse complement strand
AGGTATGCAAAGCCTCAGAATCTCCATTACCTCGGATTGGAGCAGCCTCCGTAGCGCCGCCTCTTCCACAGGAATGCCGGAGAATGTCTGAGCCTGCAAAGTCGAGATGACCTCGCCGAATCCAGAGAATACGTGAATCCAATTGCCAGGAGGGAGCGCTCCGGCGCTCTTCAATGCGCTTGCGGTCTCCCGATTACGCCCGACCTCGTTGATGAATGTGGAAATGAATTCAGCGTCTTCCGCGAACTTGCTGGGATAATCCTTGATCTTCATCCTCTCGCAATCGTTATACCCAAGCGAAGCAAGATATGCTGCCAGCTCCTTTCGCTCCTCCCGCGCCTGCCAGACTTCAGCACGGACGAAGGTGATGATCTTCAGCTTGCCCTTTTTCTGAAGCTCGTATGCATGCCTATATTCCTCCTGCGTAATGCTGATCCGCTTCTCCGGGTTGAACCACCCGCCGACGCGCGCGCCGATAAATAACACGAAATAATCAGTCTGCTCAATGGCCTTGAGGCAAGCCTCGTATGAGTGTCTATCTAAAGGTTTAAGGAAATCGTTAAACTCCGACGCCAAAACTCTGCAGCCTAGTTCTTCGAGGTAAAACTTTACGGCCGAGCGCAGATCCCTGAAATCATAGATGGTAGAAGACAGAAAGAATGTCGGTGGTTTCACGTCAAGATAGTAGCCTCTTTGTTGTCGTTCTCGCAAATGGGCTTGACGAAAGGCGGGATAACCGCCCAGAGAGCCTGAAGCGGGTTCTCCACGGCTACCCAGCGAGACCAAATCACTATCACCGAGAAACCGCGATTGGAGATGTTTTGGGCTCGCAATCTACTTGAATCGCCCTACTTCACCGGAGTCCGCGCGTGTTTAATTGCGTCCGGCCTTTCGGCAACAATATTCGCGATCCTCCTAAATCGGAATCCGCGCCGATGAAAGCCCAACTTGCTTATCGTAAATAGATTAGATCGCAATTGGTGGATTACTCCCGGTAAACGCCGCAGGGTCCGGGAATGGAGTTGCGCCCGGTTTGTCGGCAATCCAGAAGTTACTCCCGTATTGACTGATCCCGCAGGGCTCGGCTCTTTACTGTTTCGGACTTCGGGGTTGGGTGAATAGACTATCCGCATGGCTAAGCGGATTGGTGTGCATCTGGGCACGGCGGGCGGGGCTTCAAATGCTGTTGAAAAAGCGCGGGAGATTGGCGCGAATACATTTCAGTTTTTTTCGTCGAGTCCGCGGATGTGGCGTGCGCCTAAGGTCGATCCCAAGCAGGCGGAGCGGATGCGCGCGTTGCGGGCGAAGCTGGACGTGGGGCCGGTGGTGATCCATGCCAGCTACCTGGTGAATGTGTGCAGCCAGTCGGATGAAGTTCGAGAAAAGAGCGTTCTGGCGTTTCGGGGTGAGATTGAGCGCGCGCTCACATTTGGAGCGGATTACCTGGTGCTGCATCCGGGCTCGTGGAATGGACTGACGCGCGAACAGGGACTGAAGCTGGCCGCCGAATCGATTACGCGGGCGATCGACGGGTTGGCGTGGCAGGGAACCGGCTTTCAAATCCTGATTGAGAATACGGCGGGCGCGCAGTTCTCGCTGGGCGGGAGCTTTGAGCAGGTTGCCGAACTGGTGGAGTTGCTGAAGGCCTGCGCGCCGGTGGGTGTGTGCCTGGACACCTGCCATTGCCATGTTGCCGATTACGACCTGGTGAGCGACGAGGGCTACGAAGAGACGATGGGGCAGATTGCGGCGACCGTGACTTTTGACGCGGTGCGGGTGTGGCATTGCAACGACGCCAAGGCGGAGCGGGGATCGAAGCTGGACCGGCACGAGCACATTGGCCAGGGGACGATGGGGGTTGAGCCGTTCCGGCGGCTGCTGAACGATGGGCGCTTTGCGCATGCCGCGTTTATTGCGGAGACGCCGGTGGACGAGCCGGGGGATGAGGAACGGAATGTGCGGGTGCTGAAGAGTTTGGTGGAGTGATGGCTTGGTATTTGTACCGTTGTGCGGTACAATGGGTAAGATGAAGAAGAGGACGGCATGATTCTCGGTTTCCGGGATCGCTGGCTGCGCGAGTTCTTCGTTCACGATGTGCCCAGTCGGAACATTCCACCCGATATCGAAACGCGGCTGTTTAGAAAGTTGCAGTTGTTGGACGACGCGATGACAGATTCCGACCTTCGTGTGCCGCCGAGCAACCATTTTGAGAAGTTGCGCGGAAAGCTTGGCGGATGGTGTTCGATCCGAGTCAACGATCACTGGCGGCTGATCTTCAAATGGGATGGCGGAAGGGGCGAGGCCGCACAGGTCTATCTCGACGATCACAGTTATCGGTGAGGAGGGGTTATTATGCTGAGCACAGAACGGAAACCCGTAAGTGTTGGCGAGATGCTGGTGGAGGAGTTTTTGACACCGATGGGCCTGACGCAGGGCGCGCTGGCTGAGGCGATGGGGGTGCAGCGCAAGCTGGTGAACGAACTCTGCAACGATCGCCGGGCGGTAACCGCGGATACTGCTCTGATGCTTGCGCGCGTGTTTGGCAATTCACCGGAATTCTGGCTGAACGTGCAGCGCCGGACGGATCTGTGGGAGGCGCTGCATACACCCAGGCGGCGGCAGCGAATTGAACAGGCGAGGGCGTTGGAAGTGGTAGGGTAGGCAAGGTTTTCGCAATACTGCTTGCGGTCTTCCTGGCATGGCGTCAGACTGTGTGCGGTGTTCGATTCTGCGAAAGTCCGGATCATGAGAACAGATGTTTTTGGGATTTTGGCAGCGGTTGCGATTGCCTGCTTGGTGGTGGCGGCTGAAGGGCAGGTGGCGGAAAGCCCGCCGGGTGTGAATGACCGGACGCCGGCTGCGAAGTTATCTTACACCGCGGAATACAGAACAACGACAGAGAAGACACTGGCGAACGGTAGCACGGTGACGTCGGAGTCGAAGACGGTGACGGCAGTGGACTCGAAGGGACGTAGGGTTACTATGTTCACGGCGACAGCGGCGGATGGAAAAGTGACAACGCAGTTTGGGGTCACCGATCCGGTGAATCACACACTGAGATCGTGGGCGGTGCCGGGAACGACCGCGCGAGTAACGAATGCGCCCGATGTAGGCGAAGACACAGATTGCTCCAGGAAGATGAAGGCGATTGGTCCGCTTCATCCGGGCGGTGTGAACCCGCCACCTCCGGTCAAGGATCTGGGAACGGCAACGATTCAGGGGATCGAGACTCAAGGCGGCGAAGTGAGCTTTTCGCAGGCTATATTCCGGCTGGAAGACGGCCCCAAGGTGATTACGAACCAGGTATGGACGGCGACGGAACCGGCTCTCGACGAACTGTTGGTACGGATGATCAGCGTTGGCGGGCCCGCAGGCAAATCGACGCGGGAACTGGTGAGATTCACGCGGGGCGAACCTGATCCGAGCCTCTTTGAGATTCCTCCTGGCCGCACAGTGACCACGCGAGACGGGTTGGAATACTCCTGCAATGCTAAGCCCGCAACGGCACCGGTCACCGAGCATCCCGCCCAGTAGTGCTTTTCCATTTACACTTAAAGGGTTATGGCGGAAGACAAAGAAGTTCGGTACGATCCGGCGACAATTGAACCTAAATGGCAGCAGCGGTGGGCGGCTGATCCGGCGCTGTATGCGGCTGAGCCTGTGGATTGCGGCAAGCCCAAGTTTTATGTGCTGGAGATGCTGCCATATCCCAGTGGCGCGCTGCACATGGGGCACGTGCGCAACTACTCGATTGGGGATGCGCTGGCGCGG
>JBEKZG010000431.1:0-3782 GCA_049510095.1 Occallatibacter sp. | reverse complement strand
CACCGGTGAGCGGCAAAGTGAATGTGCGGGCGGCGCGGCAGGGCGAAGTAGTGGCTGCCGGCGCGCCGATTGTGACCATTATGGATCTGACCGAAACCTGGGTATATGCGCCGCTGCCCGAGACGCAGGCCGACTCTGTGCAGCTGGGCGACGGGCTGCGGGTGGTGATGCCTTCCGGCGCGACGGTGCAGGGCAAGGTGATTTCCAAAGCGTCCGAGGCCGATTTTGCAACGCAGCGCGACATCAACGGCGGACCGAAGCGCGACATTGCCACAGTGCAGATCAAGCTGGTGATTGACAACCCCGGCGAACGGTTTGTGCCTGGCATGACCGCCGATGTGTATATCCCCAAGGCCAAGCTGGTGAAACAATGACCAACCCGGCCAAGAACCGCGCTGAGGCACAAGCGGGGCCGCATCCTGCGATCGCGGTGGAGAACATCGTGAAGCGCTATGGCACGTTTGAGGCCGTGAAAGGGGTCAGTTTCTCTGTGGCGGACGGTGAGATCTTCGGCCTTCTTGGACCCAACGGCGCAGGAAAGAGCACGCTGATCCGGATGATGACCACGCTGGTTCCCATCACGGGTGGAAGAGCGACGGTGGGCGGTTACAACGTAGCGGACAACGCCGATGCGGTGCGGCGCATTATTGGCGTGATTCCGCAGGCGCTGACGAGCGATCAGGACCTGACAGTCGAGGAGAACCTGAGCATCTACGCAAAGCTTTACGGCGTGGGAAAGGTGCAGCGCGAGAAGAACATTTTGGAAGTGCTGGAGGCTGTGGACCTGGCGAAATGGCGCGGGGCGCAAACCAAGACGCTTTCGGGGGGCATGCGGCGCAGGCTGGAGATTGCACGCGGGTTGGTTCACGACCCGAAGATCTTTTTTCTGGATGAGCCCACGACTGGACTGGACCCTGTTTCGCGCATCGCCGTGTGGGAGATGCTCGACAACCTTAGGAAGTCGCGTAGCCTGACCATGCTGATTACGACACACTACATGGAGGAAGCCGACAAGCTGTGCGACCGCATTGCGATTGTGGATCACGGCACCCTGGTTGCGCTTGGCACTCCCCTCGAATTGAAGCGGAGTGTGCCAGGCGTCAATGTTGTGGAGGTTCACTTCGACCGGGAAACCGACAGGTGGAAAGAGCGGCTGGAAGGGCTTGAAGGCGTGACCGGCGTGCAGGCTGAGAGCGCGGGCTTCTACCGGGTACTGACATCCTCCGGCTCGATAACGACGATGCAATTAGTGGAGTTAGCTTCGAAGTTAGGGGAGACATTAACTTCACTTAGCGTGCAGAACACGAGCCTGGACGATGTGTTTGTGCATTACACGGGCCGGCAGCTGCGTGACGAGCAGGTCAAATCGGTCTTCATGATGCCGACCAAGCAGGGGGCCTAGCCATGAACAGAATGTTAGCGATCTTTGAGCGCGAGATGCGCAAGTTCTTCCGCTCCCCCGTTCTGATGATCATGTCGATGATGCTGCCGCTGGTGCAATTGATCATTCTGGGCAACGCGTATGGCGGCAAGATCCGCGGGGCAAAGGTAGCGATTGTGGACTACGATCGCGGGCCTCAGGCGGTGAAAATACGCGAGGCATGCGCCGCGGTCGCGGTGAACATAGCAACCTTCACGACGGTGAACTACACCGATGAACTGCTGGCGCGCAACGATGTCCGCACCGGTAAAATCGACGGCGCGATCATCATCCCGGCGCAGTACTCGCGGCGCGTTTATGCTCAGGACGCGCCTAAGCTCGGACTGGTGGTGGATAACTCAGATCAGTTCACAAGCTCCAGCATCGAGTCGGAGATACAGTCGCTGGTTAACGCACTCAACGCGCCGGTTATCCAGCCGCGCGTGATTACGAGCATCGCGCTGCAGTTTGTGGAACTGTATCCGTATGTCTCATACATGAAGTTTCTGCTTGCCGGGTCAGTGTCGCTGGCGATGTATATCTCGGTGATGATCGGCGGCGGCATGTTATATATCGACGATAAGGCGCGGGGAGTTCACGAGGGATACCTTGTAACTCCCATCACCAAGCTTGAGTTAGTGATGGGCCTGAACTTGGCGGGCGCGGTGAAGGCTGTGCTTTCGGGAATATGCCTGACGGTGATCGGTTCGCTGATGGCCGGCCTGGGAACCATTTTTCATCCGATGCAACTGCTGGAACTTCTCACGTTGATTTTGGGAACGTCTATCGCCTTCAACGGCATGATGTTTCTGATGATGGTTCGGGTGGACGATCCGCTGGTACCCCGTGCGATGTTCGGCGTCCTGAACACGCTGCTGTTCTTTCCGTCCGGCGCAGTGTATCCGGTATCGGCCTTCCCCAAGTGGCTTCAGGCCATTGCGGTAGTCGATCCCTTCACGTACTGCATTCACGGATTCAAAGCGATTCTTCTCAAGGACGGGGGCTTTGTCGCTATTCAAGGCGATTTGCTGTTCCTGTTCACCTTTGGCATTGGCACACTGCTTATTGCGACGCCTCTGTTTAAACGAACGCTGTAGATTCCGCCGACGCGATGGAAAGGAATTCCGCGATGCGCAGATCAACGACGGACGACGGCTATTCCGACTCTCACTGCAGTTGCCTGCCCGCGGCGCTTTTCGGCCGCTGGATCGATCGCGTCAGGGGGAGGGAGCATAGGCCAGGCAGATTGCAGCCGGCCGAATCAGGGAAGGGAGCGTACCCGGCGATGTGCGAGAGAAGAACGAATCCGACTGATGCCACGCAGCGGGAGACTGTGGTTCCGGGGGCCGAGGTGCGCGCAGCGGCCGAGAGGGAGTTAGCGGCGTTCTACGCCGCGGTATCTGAGAACTACGGTCCGGAAGAAGCGACAGTGGCCGCCGAGAACTGGATTGAGGAGTTGAAGAAGGCGGAATCGCCGTTCGGCGGTACTTTTCCGGGGTGGCATCAGATCACTATCGCCGCAGCCCGCGGTCTTGCTGCAAGGGTGGCCGTTGAACATCGAACCGGAGATAAATACGGCGGTCAAGATGAATCTCGAAACTGTGAGGGATTTCCGGCGGGTAAAGCAAGAGGGTCCGGAATGCAGACGGGCGGTCCACTCCTTGTGGGAGGGTGGGCCGCCTCGCTGCGTCAGACCGTGCCAGGGCAGCCTGGGAACGTCGAGGCAGAGATTGACTCATGGAGGCGAGCACGAGACAATCGACCCTGTCGATAGGTGTAATCCAGTCATATAGTCCAGGCGAGGAGCCGGCTGAATGAACGAGGAACCGACGCCTTCCAATCCCGACAGATCCGCCTTTCTGAAACCGTTCTGGACCCACACTTTCGGACCACCGTGGCTGGTTTCGCTGCTGCTGCTGGCGGTGCTGGGCGGGGTGCGTTATCTTGCGGTATTCAGCCCGTACCCGGCGCAGGCGCTCTTCTTTCTTCAATACGCGGCGACGTGGGCAGTTCCCTTCATCTTTCTCACATCTAACGGGCGCTTTCAGATTGGCCTTCGCGAGCGGGGCGCAAGCCTTCGGTCGCTGAGCTTGGGGGCACTGGCCGGGGCAGCTTATGCGCTTCCGGTGTTTGTACTTGGCATGGCGCTTTTCGGCGACTCCCCTGAAAACTGGTGCGTAAGTCTCCGCGAATATATGCGGCTGAATGAGCTGCGCGGCGTTCTGCATCCTTTGGCGGTGTTTGCGCTTTTCTCTGTTCCGGCGATATTGTTCGCACCTATCGGCGACGAGATACTATTTCGCGGCCTGATTCACCAGGCTTTTGAACGCCGCTGGAACAGAATTGCGGCCACCACGGTAAA
>JBEKZG010000430.1:0-3801 GCA_049510095.1 Occallatibacter sp. | reverse complement strand
TCGTGGTAAGAGGGAACCGGTTCGTGGATCCCGATGGCAAAACGCTTGTCTTTCGCGGCGTGAATATCGCCGATCCGGACAAGATCGACGGCCAAGGCCACTGGAACAAGGACCTTTTTGTAAAGGTGAAGGAGACGGGAGCGACTGTCGTGCGGATTCCTGTGCACCCGGTTGCGTGGCGGGGGCGGGGAACGGCGAGCTACATTGCTTTGCTGGACCAGGCGGTGCAGTGGTCGACGGATCTGGGGATGTATGTCGACATTGATTGGCACTCGATTGGCAACCTGAAGGAGGGGCTGTTTCAGGAACCGATCTACGAAACAAACCTGCAGGAGACGCTGAATTTCTGGCGAACGATGGCGGCGCACTACAACGGGAACCACACTGTTGCGTTTTTCGAGTTGTTCAACGAGCCGACGAACTTCAGCGGAAAACTTGGATCGATGACGTGGGATGAATGGCGCGCTATCAACGAGGAGATGATCACGTTGATCCGCGCTTACGACAAGGAGACCATTCCGCTGGTTGCGGGGCTTGACTGGGCTTACGATCTTGCTCCGATTCGCGACAGCCCGGTGCGGGCGCAGGGAATTGGATACGTCACGCATCCTTATCCCAACAAGAGAACGAGACCATGGGAAGGAAAGTGGGACGAGGATTTTGGCTTTGCCGCGGGGCGGTATCCGGTGATCGCGACGGAGATTGGCTTCAGCGAACAGTACGGGTCGAAAGCCGATAACGACGCGTATGCCAATGACATTACGAAATATCTGGACTCGAAGGGGATCAGCTGGATTGCGTGGTGCTTCGATCCGGAGTGGGGCCCGACGATGATCAAGTCGTGGGATACGTTTGAGTTGACGGAGTCAGGGAAGTTTTTCAGCGGGGAGATGAAGGCTAAGGGGAGTGCGGTGGTGGGGAAACCAGCGAAGTAGGGGTTGAAACTAGCCTTTAGCTTCTAGCCTTCCTGGGTCTTCCGCCGCGGCAGACGAGACTTGGGGCACTCGGCAGCGGGACTTATTCATTGTTGGCTCGAGCTTCGCCGGTTGGGTCGTCTGTAGCGTCTCTTGACGTAAAGAATCTCTGGATTACGAAGATTCGGATGAAGGCGAGCGGAAAGGTATAGATGGCCGCTACAAGTCCGCCTGCGAAGGCTCCTAACGAATTCCGCCCTGTTTGCTGTACTGCGGGGTGGCTCGGATGTTGTACTCGAGAACGGACCTTTCAGTCAGACACCCGACTATCGCAGATAGGATCGGCGCAGATGCAAGAGCGATGCCAGCATGTGCCCACCAGGACTTTGGCCATCTCTTCATGAACTCTTTCCGCTTTCTGCCAAGAAGAGGTTGTGAGCGTTTCTCGCGGTGAAATAAGCAGGACCTCGTCAGCGGCGAGGCCCTGTTTATTCCTGTTTCGCTCTAGCGGGTTGCTACGCCGGTGCTTTTGGCTTTGTTCACTGCGGCTGCGATTGCTTCGGGGTCGCCTAGATAGTAATGGCCAATTGATTTCAGGTTCTCGTCCAGTTCCTGCACCATGGGCACGCCGGTGGGAATGTTGAGATCGACGATTTCCTCATCCGGCACGTCCTGCAGATATTTCACCAGAGCGCGCAGGCTGTTGCCATGGGCCGTGATCAGGACTTGCTTGCCGGACTTGACGCTGGGAGCAATGAGTTCGTGCCAAGCGGGGAGGAAGCGGTCGACGGTGTCCTTAAGGCATTCGGTCAAAGGGCGCTGTTCTTTGGTCAGGGCGTGATAACGGCGGTCCTTGCCGGGATAACGCGGATCTGACTCTTCCAGCGCGGGCGGGGGAATGTCGTAACTGCGGCGCCAGATTTTTACCTGGGCCTCTCCGTACTTCGCGGCCGTTTCGGCTTTGTTGAGGCCTTGCAGTGCTCCATAATGGCGCTCGTTCAGACGCCAGTCGCGCTCTACTGGAACCCATAGCAGGTCCATTTCGTCCATCGCGATCCACAGAGTGCGGATGGCGCGCTTGAGCACTGAAGTGTAGGCGAGGTCGAAAGAAAATCCGGCTTCCTTCATCATGAGGCCGGCCTGCTTGGCTTCTTCGCGGCCTTTGTCCGACAGGTCAACATCCGTCCAACCGGTAAAAAGGTTCTCTTTATTCCAGATACTTTCTCCGTGGCGAAGCAGAACGACTTTGTACATTTCAATATCCTCTTTCCTGGGTGCGGTGTTTGTGGAAGAAGAAAGTGAACGCGCAACGACCGGGCAGAATTCGGCTTCCATCGATAACTCGGGGCGGGCCGACAAAGTGCTCCGACGTCCGGATCAGCATATTGGGATACTCGCGCAGCAGCTTGTCATACGCAGGTTTGCGCGCCATGGCAATCGCGTTGTTGGCGCCTTCAGCGTGGTACCCCCATTGATCGAGGATGGTAAGAACGAGAGTGCGCCTAATGGGCATTTTTCTTCCTCGAATACAGTGTTTGAGAAACGACAGAATCGGAGTAGATCAACATCCAATCACGGGTTGCATTCGCTTTGCAGACTCGGAACCCTAGATCTTTCCGTCGTCCCGGCCGCTAAGTCATGAGTAGAGTAGTTCCGCATAAAGATCCACAGATAAAACATGCTGAGGATGTAAAGACCGAGCGGAATCGGCATGGCTTCGAGAGCTACCTTCATTGGCCCGGACAGCCCACCGGCAAGGCTGCGAGCAGACGCCAGCAGAAGCGCGAATGAAAGGTCGCCGGCCAAAGCCAATGCCGCGACGTTCACCAGCAGCGCCAGCTTCGCGGTTGAGCCTCCTTTTTTCCAAAGCATGGCGCAGGCAGGTACGGTGAGCAACAGCAGCTTGGCGTCGTAGATGTGGTGATACACAGGAAGCAAAGAGAGCGGAGCGATGGCTGCCAGCGCCAGCCATGCGCTCGCTGGCGAAGGCTTGGAGCACAAAACGAAAAACATCCATGCGAGCAGAAGCGGTGCGCAGAACAGATAGGCGGCCGCGTTGTAGATGTGTGGATCGCTCCAGAGTGCACAAGTGACTCTTTGCAAATTGACCAGTGTTTCGGCCACATTGCGCCCGCCGCGGGCCGGGTCGACGAGACCGCCGTTGGTTGAAAACGCCAGAATGTTGGCGCGCCATTCCGTGATCCAGTTTGGTACCGCCAAGCTTACCCACAGCACCCCCGGCAGACCGATGGCCAGCGTCGCGGCAAGGGTCTGCAACGCGCGTTTGCGGTAAAGTCCGCCCGCTAAGAAGAAGTAGAGCCAGACCAGGCCCCCATCTTGCGGTTTGATCGCCAGGCTGATGGCAAGGCACAGAACGCCGGCCGCAACAAATCGTTCTCGCAGCAGGCACCACACGGCGACTACGCAAAGCCCCACAGCCACTCCAGCCGCATTGGTGAGCACAATCAGCACTTCGCTGTTCGCGATGAAAAGACCTGTCAGGATTCCGCTGATTATCGGAGCATAATCCGCCGCGGTACTCCACATGAGGAACGCCGCAACCAGGATGCTCCCGACAACCAGCATCATCCAAAGCACATGCGCGGCGTTCCACGGCAGGATCGCGAAGGGAACCGCAATCAAAAACACGGTGGGCAGATAGATAATGCGCGTTCCCGCCTCGCGCATGACCTCCGTATTCGCGTAGGGGATTGACTTTTGGGCCTGGTATACCCTGGTCATGTCGCTCTCACTGTACGGGTCGCCATGTTCAATCAGGCATCGCGCGGAGAGGTAGATAGGCTTGAAGTCTATCATTGGGACACGAGCAGTCAGCCCCACGGAAAAACCCAGCACGAGAAACACGGCGCATCCGAAAAGGAAGAAA
>JBEKZG010000043.1:0-12768 GCA_049510095.1 Occallatibacter sp. | reverse complement strand
ATACTCCTGCTGTACGTGGCCGGAATGATTCCGTAAATCTGTTCAAATTGACTCGCATTACATCCTCCGTTGAATTGCCCAAGTGGGCGGGACTACTTATGCATCGCTTCTTTCGCGCTTTGTTCCGAAAACATTCTCTTCCTTGGAAGACCCAACAAACGATCGAACGTTTCGACCGCAGTCCGCGTCTATCGTCCATCGAGGCTTCATGGAAATCGCAACTCGTGCGCAGCCCTGCTTGCGTTTTTCAGCAGATTGAAGCTCCACCAGGCCGTTACCAGATGGCATTTGGCAATCTGCAAGAAACGCGAACAAACCGCAATGTCTGGAACCGATCTTCAGCTCCCTGCCAAAGAATTCGAATTACTCAATCGGGCCAATGACTCAATTTCCCCTCAGTCCGGACGGAATGAGGGCAGACTTCACAGCACGGTAACGTTAGCCCTGTGAAATTCGAGTTGTCAACAGGGATGATAAAGAGGCGGGGGAATGCGGCTGGGTAACGGTTCGTCGATCGGATGGGGGGACGGCGAGTTCGAAAGGAGGAGAGCTATTCGCAGGTCTTAATAGTGAGAATTCAGTGAGAATTACCTGTAAATTCAAATATTACTCGTCATCCATTCACGAGCCATTTCTAAAGGACAGAATGTAATGTACTTATCTGCAATTAGAAGATTTGAGTTTTGCTGCTATTCGACTGTAACGGACTTGGCGAGGTTCCTTGGCTGATCCACGTCGCAGCCGCGCCGGACAGCGATGTAGTAGGCCAGCAGTTGCAGTGGAACGACCTCGATAAGCGGCGCAAGCAGCTCCGGGGCGGGTGGGATGAAAATTGCATGCTCCACCAAATTGTCGATGGTGCTATCGCCTTCAGTGGCTATCGCGATTACGCGGCCGGAGCGGGCTGTGACTTCCTGGATATTCGACAGCGTTTTTTCATAGCGCAGTTTCGAGGCCGGGTCGGCGTCGTCGCGCGTGGCCAGCACCACCACCGGCAGAGTCTCGTCGATGAGCGCGTTGGGGCCGTGCTTCATTTCGCCTGCAGGATATCCTTCGGCGTGAATATACGAAACCTCCTTCAGCTTCAATGCGCCTTCGAGGGCGATAGGGAAGTGGATGCCTCGGCCCAGATAGAGGAAGTCGCGCGCATTGGAAAAACCAGCGGCCAACTGTTCGCATTGCGCCGCGCGTGAGCGCAGAACCTCCTCGATTTTGGCGGGGATGCGGCTGAGTTCGCCGATGAGGGCGACGGAGCGTTCCGGGTCGATGCGGCCGCGCAACTGGCCCAGTTTGACAGCGAGCAGAAAGAGGGCAGTGAGCTGCGAGGTGAACGCCTTGGTAGAGGCCACGCCGATCTCCGGACCGGCGCGTGTGTAAATGGCGCCGTGAGCCTCACGGGCCACCATGGCGTCAACGACATTGCAGATTGCCACCGTCTTTGAGCCAAGGGCGATCATCTCCCGTTGCGCCGCGAGGGTGTCGGCGGTTTCGCCGGACTGGGTGATAAGCAAGCCGAGAGCGTTGCGGTCGGGGATGGGATTGCGATAGCGATATTCACTGGCGTAGTCGACGTCGACTGGGAGCCGTGCGAGGCGTTCGATCATATATTTGCCGGCCTGGGCGGCGTGCCAACTGGTTCCGCAGGCGGCGATGTTGATGCTGGATGCCGCGGCCAGCTCCTCGTCGGGAATCTTCATTTCGCCGAGGAAGATTCTGCCGGAGTCGAGCGAGACGCGGCCCACCGTCGTGTCGGTAATGGCGCGCGGCTGTTCCCAGATTTCTTTGAGCATGAAGTGCTTGAAGCCGCCCTTTTCAGCCTGAATGGGGTCCCATTGAATGCGCGTGATGGCGCGGTGAATGGGGTTGCCGTCAAAGTCGGTGAGCTGAACGCCGGCCAGGGTGAGGATGGCCATGTCGCCGTCGGCGAGGAGAATCATGTTGCGGGTGTGGTGCAGGATGCCGGGAACGTCGGAGGCGACGAACGACTCGCCTTCGCCCACGCCGATGACGACTGGCGGGCCGAAGCGGGCGCCAACGATTTTGTCCGGTTCATGGGCGGATAGGACACCAAGCGCAAAGGCACCGGTAAGGCGCTTCACGGCGCGGCGCACGGCTACTTCAAGTGCGATGGGCAGTCCGGCGGCTACAGCGTCGTTCTGAACCTGTTCAATAAGGTGGGCAATGATTTCGGTGTCAGTTTCAGTGACAAAAATATGGCCAAGGTCGATGAGTTCTCGCTTCAGTTCGAGATAATTCTCGACAATGCCGTTGTGAACCACGACGAGGCGGCCAGTGCAATCGCGATGGGGATGCGCGTTTTCCTCTGTCGGGCGTCCATGCGTGGCCCAACGGGTGTGGCCAATGCCGAAGGTCCCATCGAGCGGGTGCTCACGGAGAACCTCTTCGAGGTTGACGAGCTTGCCCTTGGCGCGGCGGACTTCAAGCGTGGCGCTCGAAGGGCTGCCGACAGCGATGCCCGCCGAGTCGTATCCGCGATATTCCAGTCGCCGCAATCCCTCGATGATGACCGGGACTACTTTTTTGGGACCAACGTAACCGACAATTCCGCACATACAGCGATTTTAAGGGACGGGGTTGGAGGGTAAGCACCCGCGGGGCAAACGCCCGTGGGAGGCTCGCACGGGCCTCATGTTTCCCATGTTTCAAAGGCAGGACCAGGGGCTTTCTTCAACTCTGGTCCTTTTCTTTCTCTTCTTCCTTCTCTTCCTCGTCTTCTTCTTCGTCGTCTTCGCGATAGTCCCAGGCCGGGTCGCGGTCCGGACAGCCCTTAACCACATCGCAAATGTTGCAGTCAGACGGATAAGGGCAGGTGAGCTTCTCCGGACCGAGCTCATCGCCGCCATCCGATTGCGTGATGGAGTGCACGGTTGTAGTCGGGATGATGTCCTGCTTGCGATCGACATTTTGCGATGCGATCTGGAGGCCGTAGAGGAACAGGCCGGCGCGGCGAGGGTCGAGTTGGTTGGAGCCAAGGGCGTCAAGGATCTGCGCGAGGGCGACCTGGATGGCGCTGCGGTCTTCGAGGACGGGAAGCTTGAGGGGTTCATCCGGTGCACGGGGCGGGGCTGAGCTGAGGGCGTGCAGGCGGGTATGGAAGTAGCAAAACGGCTTGCCCCGAAGGGCGGGCGAATTGCATTTCGTGCCGTTCGGCATGATATGACGGCATTCGTCGCACATGGTTGTTCTCTCCTACCCCCCACCCGGTCTCTGGAAGGAAGTTCCTTATTTTCATGGGTATACAGTGCGAGTGTCGCTCTAAAATCTTGATTCTGCAGGAGTTATTCGCAGAATCTTGAAAGCAAAAGAGTTAGGGTTCTAGCTCCTAGCTTCTGGCTCCGCGGCTCGTGAAAGACACTCTGAGATGATTGTGCGCCTTGGGAGGGTAATTATCTGCAAAGGGGTGATTAGTGGACAGATGGGCGATTGGCGGGATCGATCGTGCGGCTGGGAGGGGGCGTGCGATTGCCGTTCCCAAAACCGGGACCTGAGCCCCGCGCCGTGTTGAGCTTCCTGGGTCAAAACAGGCCCACAGCAAGAAGATCCCCAAAAATATAAGCCATTTAGAATTACCATTGTGGATCGGTTTTGCACAATTAACTGTGCGATTTGCTCTGAGAACTGTTAGAACAACAAATATAGCGGGTTTCAGGGGAACGAGCCCAACTATTCGCTTTTTCTTCGCATTTATGGCAGACTATCTGAGGACGGCCGATGAACCGACCAACAAGATCAGATGTCCTGTCCACGGTTTTATTCACTATTCGGTCAACGAACGCTCATTCATTGACCATGCAGCATTTCGCCGCTTGAGAAATGTTAAGCAACTGGCGCTTACTTGCTATGTCTACCCGGGCGCAATGCACAGCCGTTTTGAACATTCTCTCGGAGTAATGGAAATGGCTACGAGGGCATTTGATGCGTTGTCGACTAAGCATCCCAATGTGGTATCTGATGAACTCGCGAAGCTAAAGGAATTGGAAGACAAACCCCTCATTAAAGGGAGGCAAGTTGTTCGAATGCTCGCCCTACTGCATGACATTGGGCACCCGGCGTTTTCTCATGCTGCCGAATCCGCACTTCCTGTGAAGAACCACGAGGAAGTCTCAATTTACGTCATTCGGGAAATTCTGGGAGAGCAGCTCAACGAACGGTTTTTCCCAGGCATGTCTAACTTGCTGGTTAGGTTGATGGAAAAGAAGCCGGAGGTCACATTTCTTCGGCAGTTTGTTGTGAGCGAAATTGACATGGATCGCACCGATTATCTCCGAAGAGACTCACTGCATTGCGGAGTGGACTACGGCCACTTCGATTTCCATCGCTTGATTGAGGCGCTCACAGTAATTGTGAATCCTGAGACTAAACAAATCCAGATAGGCCTTGAAGCTGGAGGCGAGCATGTATTTGAGGCTCTTATACTGGCGCGCTACCAAATGAGCACGCAGGTCTATTTCCATCGGATTCGCCGTATCTACGATAAATATCTGACGGAATTTATGGCCAGTTGGGGGAAGGAACACTACGAGGTTCCGGAAGACATACTCAAATACGACGATATGGATCTGCTCGTCGAAATGAAGGCCGAGTCGGCGAAGGATGGCCCCAGAAGCAAAGTAGCCAGGCGAATCATTGAAAGAGATCACCATCGAGAGGTCTACGAGACCGGCGATAGCGCAAACGTCTTGGAAATGAGAAGAACTAAAGTTGCCTTTGAGAATCTCGGAGCAGATTTCCCCGGAGTGGATTTCATCATCGATTATGGATCGGCTTCAATTCACAAACAGATTGTGCCCGCCGATGACGAAGAAGATTCCGGTTGGGACCCAATTTACGTCGCGAGACGAGAGGCCCCTCCCAAACCGATTGGCGAAGTAAGTAAGATCCTGAGCGTCATTCCAAAGAAGTTCAGAAATGTGAGGGTGTTCGCTTCTTCGCCAACCAACAATCTCCCCGAAATAGCAGCCGCGATGAACCGGCAGATGGCAGGTTAGGACAATGTCTCTACTTTTCTCAAACGATCTCCTTTCCGCGTATGTAACAGAGGTGGTCAGGTCATTTGATTCGCTCAAACCCTCCGGTTATCTGGGAAGAACCGCTTTGCAGAAGCTCGTATATTTCTGCAGGGCGGTAGGCGTCCCAATCCCTTGCTCGTTTGAGATATATAACTTCGGTCCCTATTCGGAGGAGGTCACGAGGTCTGCCACGGCGCTCCTTGCAGATGAAGCGCTTCAAGACCGGAGCAATACGGGAACGTATAGCTCGTATGCGGTGGGCATGAATGCGAACGAATTCTCTAAAGAATTCCTAGAGGAAACAGCGAGATACAGACCTCTTATCGACTCTATTGTCCGAGTTCTCGGACCTTCCAAGCCAGGATCGCTCGAGTTGGTTGCCACATTGCACTTCGTAAATGCCCGTCAAAAAGGGATTTCGGGAAGAAGACCGGCCAAAGAATCTGTCATGGCGGAGTTCAGGTCCATCAAAGGGACCAAATTCCCTGAAGGGGAAATGGATTCTTGGTACCACTGGCTCGAAATATCTAACCTTCTGTAGATATTGAGCGCAGAGCGCTCATTCGATGCAGACTCGCCTCGTGATCGAGTTCGCTCTCGGCCAACGCCAGTGGGGTCAATGAGATAACGCCAAATCGCCTCGACCGCATATAGGGAACGACAGGTCGGCAAGGGTTTGCCGGTCCACCATGGTACAGGCGTCAACCAAGTCCAAAGGCGCCGCTATTCCTCTATGCGGTACGTGAATTCTTCGATGACGGGGTTGGTTAGGACTTCGCGGGCTATGCGCTCGACCTGAGACTTTGCCGCGTCGGGAGTGAGTCCGTCGGCTAGGGTTAGCGCGAAATACTTGCCTTGGCGCACGGCGGTTACATCGGCGAATCCGATTTTGCGGAGAGCGTTCTGGATGGTCTGGCCCTGGGGGTCGAGGACCGATGTCTTGAGCGTGACATAGACATGTGCCTTCATCATCCGTGATTATAGTAGTTCCGGCTGCGCGCCGGGCTGGCAGGCGATTCCCCATGTTTCCCGGCTCCCATGCGCGGTTGTTGCCGGAGTATTCAAACGCAAGCCGCAGTCATTTCTGTTTATAGTTTGGCGCCCTATTTGCGTCCTAACCTGAAGGAGAAGCAAGAAGAATGGTTAATTATCTAGAATTGCCGATTGGAGATCGCTCCCCCGAGGTTTTTCGGGTGGTGATCGAGATTCCAAAAGACAACACCAACAAATTTGAATATGACAAGCAACTGCACGTCTTCAAACTCGACCGCAACCTGCACTCGCCGGTTCACTATCCTGGAGATTATGGGTTTATTCCCTCAACGCTGAGCGACGACGGCGACCCACTGGACGTGCTGGTGCTGGTGCCGAGCCCTAGTTTTCCGGGCTGCGTGCAAGAGGTGCGGCCGATTGGGTTGCTGGTGATGCTGGACCAGGGCGTGCTGGACGAGAAAGTGCTTGCCGTTGGAAAGAACAATCCTCGCTATAACAACGTGTGGAATTACACCGATATCTATCCCCACATGCTGAAGGAAATTACCCACTTTTTCTCGATCTACAAGGATCTGGAAGGGAAGCGAGTGGAGATAAAAGGCTGGCACGACGCGGCGTATGCCCGTGACCAGGTGATCAAGTCGGTTAAGCAGTTTCAAGAAAGCAAAGCTAAAAAGACTGAGGCTTAGGCTCAATAGAGACGAGCTGGCCAGCGGTAACCGGAAAACCGACAAGCGAGACCGTACCCTTTCGGGTAGCGGTCTGCAGCTTCCTGACAAAGTGGGAAGAAGGATGAAAACCCATCCCTCGGTGGCTAAAGCCCTTATGATCTTTGGTCATTTAGCGGCACGGATAAATCCGTGCCCTTTCAAAGCAGAGGGTTGTCAACAGCCTGGAGACCGCACCCATTCGGGGGGCGGTCTTACTTTTTTGGGGTACTATTCGGGGGCGGGCGGGGTGGGCTGCGCTGCTGACGCGGCATTGCGTGGTTGGCGGGCAAGCGGACCTGCTGTCAGCCAGTAGAGGACAGGCCCAAGCAGGCCCACAGCGATGGCGAAAGCGAGTGCGGAAATCGAGCCAGTCAGTTTTTCGTCACGCGAAGCATAGAGTGCGTAGGCGATTAACGCTGCGGGTCCGACTCCGAGCAGGCAGGCAACTGTGAAATTTCCGGCCTTGAAAGGGCGCGCAAGATTTGGCTCCCGGATGCGCAGAACGACGAGGGCCACGAACTCGAGAAGCAGGCTGGAGCCGTACAAGATGAGGTCGATGGAGATGAGGCGTTCAAAGGGCAGTTTGAGCGCAAGTGCCCAGGCCACTCCGCAGAGAAGCACGCTTACCCACGGCACACCGCGGCGGTTGCGGCGGGCGAGCAAGCGAGGCAACAAGCCGTCCTCAGCCATTGTCATGGGCAGGCGGGTGTAACTCATCACCAGCGTGTTGAACATGCCGATGCCGGAAATGGCCCCACCGGCTACCATCGCCAATGCCAGCGCCGCGCCCAATAATCCCGGACCGCCGATAGTCCGGGCCGCGTTAGTCCAGTCGCCGGTTGAGAAGCTGTCGATGGACAAGCCCGCCACGGCCATTGCCGCAAGCGGCACTATGTACGTAAACGCGACGAGGAACGTGGCCGCGATCATGGCGCGGGGGTAGGTACGCTGCGGATTCTCGACCTCCTGCGCGACGGTGGATGCATTGTCCCATCCCATGTAGTTCCACATGGCCACCAGGACTGCGGTGGAGAATGCGGACGAGGAGACGGGCGGACCCCATTGGACCTGCGGGTGCAAGGTAAATTCGCGCCAAAACCCGAGCACCGTAAAGACTGCAAAGGGGGCGAGCAGCAAGGCGAACATCCATACCGAGTCGTCGCCCACGGCTGGTGCTCCCCGGAGATTCCATGCGCAGCAAACGGCCACCACCGCGAGCGACCAGGCGTAGCCTCTCCAATCGCTGGTCAAGACAGGACTCAATTTGCCCAGGTAAAGGACGAAGATGGCAGGATAGATGGCCATGTCAAAGATGCTGGCCGAAAGCGAGAGCCAGCTCTCCTGATAGCCCCAGTACGGGCCCAAAGCCCGGCGCACCCAGATGTAGAAGCCTCCGTCGGCGGGAATGGCGCTGGCCAGTTCTCCAATCATGAGCGCAGTAGGCAAGGACCATAGGAAGGGAAGGACCAGGAGGATGAGAATCGCCCGGAGAAACCCGGCTCCGCCGAGGATGTCTTCTATGCCGTAGGGTCCACCGGACACCATGAAGTAGGTGGCCGCGATGAGCGGCAAAAAGCGCATCTTATGTCCGGGCGAATTGCGCGCGGGTGATTTGAAAGCAAGGGGCATACGTGCGAATTTAACAACCCTTTTTCCGCGCGGAAAGGGAAAAAGCTAGGAGAGAGCTTACAGGCTCTGAGCGCTCCGTTATCCAGCTCGCGCCGCGGGAGATAATTGCTGTAGACTCCGCCTGAGTCTGGAGAAGCGGTCGAGGTCAGACCTCAACTCAGGCCGAGCATGGGGCTTTTTGGGTGTATTCCGGAAAGGAATCAAGCTTTGGTGCTAATCTCGATTTTGCTCCAGCTTATGGAATGTAAGGGGGCTATCCATTATGAAAAGGACGGAACCAGACGCACGCGATACCCATCGAACGATGGATGTGGTCAACCACATCCAAAGGCTCATTGAGAACGGCACGCTGAAGCCAGGCGACAAGCTACCCCCGGAACGCGAACTGGCGCGCTCACTCAAGATCAGCCGAGCGAGTCTTCGCGCCGGAATCGGATATATGGCCACTATGGGCATCATGAAGGTGCGCCACGGAGTCGGAACCTTCGTGGCGGATGGCCCGCCGGAATTCGGCAAGGCCTACCTGAGTTTCATGGAGGCGCTGCACGGTTTCCAGTCCTGGCACATGTTCGAGACGCGGTTGATCCTGGAAGGCAATCTTGCCGCGCTGGCGGCTGAGCGGGGGAAAGAGGAACACTGCACAGCTCTGGCGGAAGAAGTGGGTGAGATGTTCGCGGCATTGGAAAGCCCGGAGGATTACCTGATCCACGACGTGCTTTTTCACCGGATCATCTCCGAGGCGTCGGGCAATCCGATTCTTGCGGTGCTAATGGAATCAATCACTTCCGCCCTCTACGACGCGCGACGCAGCACAGTGGAGCACTCGACCGATTTGCGCGAATCCGCCGAAATGCATCGCGAAATCTATCGTGCCATTCGCGCAAAAAACCCCGGCGATGCGAGAAGGCTGATGGAGCAGCACCTGCGTCTTGCCCAGGTTGCACAGGGAATGGAGAGCCAGAAAGATCGGAAAGCCCCGAAGAATGGGGGCAGTGCCAAGGGCGCTCGCGATCAGGTCACGTCGCCGGCTCCCGACAAAACTCTTACTTCACTTTCGGGATGAGACTTTCCGCAGCGGCTCAATTCCGCCGTATCAGTTCACTGTGACTTTTCCAGCGCCTGTTTGCGATTCATGCTGCGATCCTCATGCCTGAGCCTTGCCTGAAAAAGCAATCGATTCCTTCCAGTCCGGGAGCACATGTCGAATGCCGCGCGGTGCCATCGTCGAGACGATAATTCGCGCCAGTTTCCATCTAAAGGTCTGACCAGTGAACTTGAGTGCGCGAACATGTTGTCGCATAAACATATCCGTTTATTGCATTTACATTCGGAAAGTCGACATCGCATTCTCTGTTATTGACAAGACTTATATTCTTGAACGAAACTAACTTCGCAATCACAGTGGTCAGACCATTACTCCGCAGCTGTGATTGATTCCACACCGATGAGACCAAGTTACGAAGCAAATCCGCAATTCTATGGAGGCAATACAGATGCAACTGCAAGCAACAAGACAATCCAATTCCGGAGTTGAATCGAGCCGCCCGAGGCATCGCTTTCTCCGTTTGTCTCAATTGGCGACCCTGGTTTTCCTGATCCTCGCGCTCACCGCGCCGTTCGGCGCGAAGGCACAGTTGGCCGGAACGGGAACCATTGAAGGCACGGTAACAGATTCAACCGGGGCTGTGATCGTTGGCGCGCAAGTAAGTGCGCGAAGCGTGGCCACAGGAGTCGAAACCGTCCGCATTACCACCAAGGGCGGTCTTTATTCGCTCGCTCCCCTCGACGCAGGAGACTACACGATCACCGTTTCCGCTCCAGGATTTGAGAATCTGGTGCGTGAGAACATTCACCTGGATGGCCTGCAGGTCCTCTCCCTGAACATGACGCTGAAAGTGGGAACCGCATCCCAGACAGTGACTGTGACAGACGCACCGCCGCCATTGGAAACCGGAAATGCAACCCTTGGCGCGGTGATTGAAAACGAGGTTTATCAATCGCTTCCTCTTGAGATGGGTGGCGCAAACGGAATCAGCACCGATCAGCGCAGGGCCACTGACTCCGCGATCCTGATGCCCGGCGTATCCAACAACGAAATCAAGAACAACGAATCCGACGAACCGATGGTCATCAACGGCAATGCCGCCTCCAGCGAGATGTACATTGAGGGATTGCCTTTTGAGTCCGCATCGGTCAGCGGCGACCCCCGTTACATCTGGTCGGCCATTTCTGTTGAAGCAGTCGATCAGTTCCAGGTGAAGACGACGGCATATTCGGCGGAGTACCAGGGCCTTGGCGTTGAGAACTTCACCATCAAGTCCGGCACGAATCAAATTCACGGCTCGTTGTATGAAATCATGCGTAACACGGCGCTCGACTCGGCGGGCTTCAACCCTGCCCAAGACCCATCCAATTCCGCCAATAACCCCGCCCTGGCCGGCACTTTCTACGTACCGCCCGAGCACATGAACGAGTACGGCGTAACCATCGGCGGACCTATCTGGAAGAACAAGATCTTCGCCTTCGCGAATTACGGGGGCTTCCGGTTCTCCGCGCTCACCTCGCCGCAGACTGAAACCATACCAACGCAGGCCGAACTGTGCGGCGATTTCTCGGCGCTCCCGAACAATATCTACGATCCTACGACGCAAACCGAGACGGGCGGCAGCTACTCACGCACCCAGTTCAGCGGCGCCAGCTGGACTTCCGCCGGTTGCGGAACGGGCCCGGTGAAGGCCAACGTCATTCCACAGGGGGAGATTTCGCCGATCGCCAAGTATCTCCAACAGTATTGGGCGGGCGTGGATTACCTCAACTCAAACCCGACCAGCAACTATCAGGGCTCGTATAACTACGGCCTAAACAACTGGTCAACGACGGATCGCCTGGATGTCGATCTGTCCGACAAGCACAAGTTTTCTATCATCGGGGCCTCAGGCCGCCAAGGCCTCATCGGCCCGGCCGGAAGCCAGACGACGCAGGTGGGTCCGCTGCCCTATCTGTACTCTAAAACCTATGCTCCCATCACCCGGCTCGCGCTGTTTCAGGACACGTTCCTGATCAACCAAAATCTGGTGAACCAGTTCAATTACGGGATTGGGCAATACCATGCGCCCGACAGCAATATCACCCTTTTGAATCCGGCCTGGGCGGCGTCCGCTTCGGGTATCGGCAACCTGCCGACAACCGGACAAGCCGGCAACAGCTTCCCAATCGTCAAATTCTCGGGAACGGACGATCCAGCACAATGGGGACCGAACACAGGACAGTATGTGCAAAGCACGAACACCGATTCGCTGAAGGATAACGTGCAGTGGGTTCACGCCAAACATACGTTCACGTTCGGCGGGCAGTTTGAGTGGCTTGAGTTCAACGATCTCTACGCCTACCAGGGAAGCACCCCGCTGACCCTGAGCTACGCTGTTACTGAAACCGCGCAAGTCAGCGGCTCTTCCGCCGCCGCTAAGAGTGGCACCGGGTTGGCCTACGCCAGCTACCTGCTGGGGGCGGTCGATTCATCGAGCTACACCGAGTACGCACCGATTGCCCAGGAAACAGGTTCTCGCTACCACCCATTCGCGGTTTATGCAAATGACGACTATAAGCTCACTCCCAAGCTGATGGTGAATGCCGGACTGCGCTGGGATGTCATGCCGCCTTTCCGCGAATCGGAGAGTCGTTTCTCTTTCCTGAACCCAACCATGGCCAATCCAGTTACCGGAAACTCGGGCGCGCTGCAGTTTGCGGGTAATGGAACGGATGGGTGCAACTGTGCCACTCCCATCAACACGTATTACAAAGATTGGGGTCCGCGGTTGGGCGCAGCCTATGCGCTCGGCAGCAAGAACGTCATCCGCGCAGCCTACGGTATCTATTACGCACATGGCGGCGGCACTTCCGGAGGCGCTACCACGCTGCCGGCCTCCGGCATGGAGTTGGGCTTCTCGGCAGTGCCTAATCCGCCGAGTCCCGGCGATTCCCTGCCTGCCTTCTACCTGAACAACAGTAACTACAACGGCACCCTGAACAACTCCACGTGGGGAGGCAATGGTTACTCGGTAACCGCTCCTCCAATCTACAACGCCGCCTACGCGACCTACTATTCCACGGCGGCTGTTTCACCCAACAAGATATCCTCGACAGTGTCCTATCTCGATCCCACGTATGGCGGCCGTACGCCGACCTTCGAGGGATGGTCCTTTGGCATCCAGCGCCTGCTGACCAGAGACATCACCGCAACCGTCAGCTATGTGGGCAACCAGGGACACTTCCTTCTTCCAACCGGCACCGCGCGCGGCTACTGGGGCAACCAGTTGAATCCAGCCTACCTGTCTCTGGGAAGCACGGTATTGGGCGCGACGGCCACAGCCGCCAACATGCCCACTGGCGCCCTGCCGTATCCGACG